>CAYVIR010000130.1:0-3298 GCA_964451645.1 uncultured Candidatus Saccharibacteria bacterium
GAAAGGCGGATCTTCGAAGGCATTAAATAAAGATTCCATCTTGGGAAGAATGAAATACACCACTCCAAGCATCTCCACAGAAGTAAGTAAGAAAATTATAAGCGGGTAGAACATGGCGCCTTTAACTTTCCGTAATAATTCGTAATTCTTCTTTAAGAAGATTGCTAGGAAGCTTAGATTTTTTTCTAATGTCCCCCCTTGTTCTCCCACTTCCACGATAGATATTATTACTTCGGAAAAAATTTTAGGATGCTTCCTCATTGCAGAAGAAGTAGTCTTACCAGAGCGAACTTCCTTCAATATGTCTGTGTATGCATTCTTAAGAAGGGCATTGGGAGATTGCTTCCCTAAAACCTCTAAAGTATCTTCAAGCGCCAGTCCCGATTCGAGCATCACGGCCATATGTCTTATAGAAAGTGCCAAATCAACCTGAGATACTTTATGTAATATATATATCGACTTAGTCTCATTAATTTTAATTTCCATGTTTTTATTGTTTTAAAGCTGTAACTCTAATTACTTCTTCTACACTGGTGACACCGTTTTTTATTGAATTCACTCCATCCTCCACTATCAACTTCATGCCATTTTCCCTGGCCACTTTAAAAATATCGTCAATATTCTCTCTCTCAGATATCATTCTACGAATTTTTTCCGTTACTTCCAACATTTCAAAAATACCTATTCTCCCATTGAATCCACTCCCCTGGCATGCATCACAACCAACTTCTTTGTAAATTTTATCTCCAACCTTTAGAAGTTCAGTAATATCCGGCCTCATTTTTTTTATGGCTTCATGCTCTTCCTCTGAAAGAGTATGTTCCTTTTTACACTGATCACATAATTTCCTTGCAAGACGCTGAGCAATAACGATATTTAATGTAGAAGCCACCAAGAAAGGTTCCACTTTCATATCTACCAGTCGTGGAATAGTCGAGAGAGCATCATTGGTATGTAGAGAGGACAAAACTAAGTGGCCGGTAAGAGCCGCATTCGTCGCAATACCGGCAGTTTCGTCATCACGAATTTCTCCAATCATTATAATATCCGGATCCTGCCTAAGTATCGACCGTAATCCGGAAGCGAACGTCAGATTGGCCTTGGAATTGACCTGAATATGATTCACCCCGTCGATACTATATTCAACGGGATCCTCTACAGTAGTGATATTCACCTCTCTTGTGTTGAGATTCTTCAAAATTGAGTAGAGAGTTGTCGTTTTCCCTGATCCGGTAGGCCCTACAGCTAAAATCATTCCATATGGCCTTTTATAACTTTTTTCCACAATTTTTTGGTCCGACTCTCCCATTCCCAGGGATTCAAAGCTAAACGATTTACCTTCCTTAATTAGGAGCCTCATTACCACTTTCTCTCCAGTGCTGGTTGGAAGTATAGATATCCTGGTATCTATCTTTTTATTTTCAATTACAAATCTGATCCTACCGTCTTGAGGAGCAAAATGTTCATCAGTTCTCATTTTCGCGGCCACTTTTATCCGAAATAATAACGACTCCTGAATATCTTTGCCAATCTGAAGGACATCTTTCAAAATACCATCTATTCTAAATCGCACAACAACAAGTTCCTCATGAGGCTCTATGTGGATATCCGAGGTTTTGGCTTTGATCGCCTGTTTTACCACATAGTTTATCAACTCAACAATATTCAGCTCGCTGCCATCTTTTGGTTTCTGAATCGTCTGTATCGCCTTCGCGGGTTTTACCTGATCTGAATTATGATTACGCGACAGAGATGTGTTCTCTGTTCCCGTCTTTCCCGAATGCAAAGAAGTGGATAGAGAAGCTTCCGTTCCTTGCGTAACAGTAGAAGAAGAGGCCATTGTTTTTGGACTGCTACCATGTTCAGAATGGCCTAGTTTAGAAGCGAAATCAGCCGTCTGTGTTACGTTACTTTTTATTGGGACATCAGGGATCGTTCTGACTGTCGAATCAATTTGAGGATTAGCTGCTTTTGGCGAAGTAGATACATTTACCCCTGTAGTCTGAGCACTTATAGCATCGCCACTAGGGCTCTTGCCCGCATGACTAGAGTATGAAGTATTCGTGATATTTGGGGCAGTACCTGTCATGAAATCTAATTATTCACTATCCAATATTAAACCAAACTTTGCACTCTCTCGCAAGAAAAGAAAAGGGGAGCCTCTGGCTCCCCTCATAAATTTTCATTAAAACTATCTTGAAAGAGTAATTGTTGCACCCGCCTCAGCACTCGGTGCCTTGATTGTCAATCTTGTACCTGTCTTACAAATATCATACCCTGTGTCTGTTACCGTACCTGATGAAGTATCTGATGGAATTTCAGCTATCTGAGATGGAACTATCCATGATCCAACAAATACTCCGCCTGCTTGAGACGTCAGAACAATATTACTGTCAGTACCTCCACAAGCCGCGATACTTCCTACAAGATTTGTGAATCCTGTACTGTTTGACGTTTCAAGAGAATATTGGTTGATTGCATTCATAATTTGTGCAATCTCTCCACGTCTTTCAGCATTTCTTGCATCCTGGAAGTTCTTGGTTGGGTTCAAAGCTATCACAGTCACAGCTGCAAGGATTGCGATAAGCCCTATTACGATCAAAACTTCGATAAGGGTAAAACCTCTTAGATTTCTTTCCTTTGTCATTTATATTTCTTTAAAATTTAGATAAATACACATTATTATTATCGTAGAATTATAATCTGAAGATGTCAAGGATTACATAAATATTTGTTGTATACTTGTGAGGTAATTTTTGAATTAGTAATATTATTTTCTATTATGCCAAATATTCTCAGACTACTAAAGCTGGCTAAACCCCTACGGGGAGTGATTGCATCACTGTCACTCTTTATTCTTGCAGGAGTTTTTCTCGACCTTGCAAGTCCCTTTCTATCCAAGATGGTTATCGATGAAATCGTAATAAAAATTCAGGGTGGTGAGTCAAATGCAACAAAATTCATAATTTTAGTGTCAATGGGATTAATGCTCTCCCTTTTTAAATCTTTGCTTGAGGCCGTAAGTAATAGGAAAGGGGACCACTTAGCTGGAGAGTTGGAACGATTCCTGACAGATAAATTCTATTATCAAATTCTCACGCTTCCTCAGACTTATTTTGATTCCGAATTGTCAGGAAAAATTATTAACCAGCTCGCAAGAGGGATAAAATCTACTACGGGGTTTTTTAACACAGCTACCAATTTCATCGTCCCGTCACTGCTGCAAAGTATCTTCATAATTATCGCTCTTTTGTACTACAGCGTACCAATAGCCCTCTTAACGGCCGCGATTTTTCCG
>CAYVIR010000131.1:0-3285 GCA_964451645.1 uncultured Candidatus Saccharibacteria bacterium
TTACAGATATGGAAAGGTCAGTAAAGGGCGAAGTAATCGCAGCTAACTTCGATGAAGCTCCGGAAATGCATACCAGGATTGCCGAAATGGCTGTGTCTCGAGCTAAGAGGTTAGTTGAACAAGGGAAAGATGTGGTTATTCTTATGGATAGTATTACTAGATTGGCAAGGGCATACAATATCACTGCTCCTCCTTCGGGAAGGACTCTCTCTGGAGGTTTTGACCCCGTGGCCATTTTCCCGCCTAAAAAGTTTTTCGGTGCTGCTAGAAATTTTGAACATGGAGGAAGCTTGACAATTATTGCCACAGCACTTGTTGAGACGGGCAGTAGGATGGATGAGGTTATATTCGAAGAATTCAAAGGGACTGGAAACATGGAACTTAAGTTAGACAGGAAACTTGCCCAGAGCAGGATTTACCCTGCCATAGATGTTAAGGCATCTAGTACAAGAAATGAGGATCTTTTATTGTCATCTGAGGTTCTAAATTCATCTTGGAGGGTTAGGAGGATGTTGGAAGTAGTGAGCGAAAAAGACTCAGCCGGAATACTGATTGAACGACTTAAGAAAACTAAGAGTAATAGCGAATTCCTAGCTACACTGCACGAAGATCTATAAAATAGTGTAAAATTGTAATGTAGAGTAGTCATATAATGGTGAAATTTTTCCGCACGAAAAATAGTCCAGAAGAGGAAGAAAAACCTGATCAAGGCATTGTGAGTTTCTTTGATCATTTGTACTCTTTCTCCAAAATAAGAAGTCGTCAGATTTTAGTGTTCTCTTACATTTTCTTGATCTTTGTGTCTGAGGTTGTTTTCGATCTCAAAACTTGGTCGATAAGACGAATGTTTTGGGGAAGAAGCTCCTTCTATAGATCAAGTTTCCATATAATTATTTCAGTGATCACTATAGGAGCCTTGCTTTCGGGGGTTTCTACAAGATTGAACATCTTATCCGCCTCTGAAACACAAGGTCTGGACTTGTCTGCGGGACTAATAGGAAGGCAGGATCTTTTTTCCCAGTCTGGTACGGCGGAATCTATCTCTTCAATTTCGGAAGACGAAGTTGACTACAGAATATTTAGACATAAAGTACAGGAAGGGGAGAGCCTCTCTGGAATATCTGAACTTTACGGAATAAGCGCAAATTCAATTAGATGGGCGAACCAGCTTTCCAATGATAATATAAAAGTTGGACAGGTTTTAAGGATCCCCGAAATCGACGGAGCTTTCGTTAAGGTAAAGACAGGAGATACCTTAGAAAGTATTGCCGCACAGAATAATGGCAATGTTGCCGATATCATCGACTTAAACAGTAATATCATAGACTATCGTAACCCTGTCTTGACTCCCGGTATGGAGGTTTTTATCCCTGGAGGCGAGATTCCTCTTCCTACTCCCACAAGGAAAGTCTTTGCCTTCAACCAACCCAAGGTAGTTTCACCTCCAGCCAATACTAAAATCGAAATACCTAGCGGATCTTTTGTGCATCCTTTATTGAACTGTGGGGGGTGGGATTGGAGCAGAGGCTATTCATCCTGGCATAGGGGCGCAGATATGGCTAGAAATGGTGGTTGTTGGATAAATGCCGCTGCCAGCGGGACGGTTATTAAGGCTCAGTGGGGAAGTGGGGGAGAGGGAAATCATGTCGTAATTGATCATGGAAATGGTGTTTGGACAAGGTATTATCATGGCACAAAGAACTATGCAGTAAAAGTGGGAGATTATGTATCGGCTGGACAAAGTATACTTTATATGGGAAATACAGGTTATAGTTTTGGTACACACTTGCACTTCGAGATTGTCGTAAATGGGGTTAGAGTTAATCCCGAATACTATCTGAAATTAAGGTAGGAGTGTTATAATTCCTTCTGTTTGGGGTTGTAGCTTAGCTGGTAGAGCGCTACTATGGCATAGTAGAGGTCAGGGGTTCAAATCCCCTCAACTCCATTCCAATTTCCGTCAAGATCTCAAACGACTTAACTCCAGTTCTCTCTAACCTTCTAGGATCTATAAACGAAAATACCCTACCGAGGAGTAGGGTATTCGTCAATAGTTACAAGTGCAAGCTTGTATCAATTTGACATGAGGTAAACGGATAAATATGCTACCCGTTTTAGGAGAGGAGTTAGGAGGATAAATAGTAAAACGTTAGTAAGCATAAAAAATAGTTAAAAGTGCAAGCAAAATGTCTTAAATAAATATTTGCAGAAAGGAAATTTCCTGTCAATCGAAAAAATCAAAATTGAGCAAAAACTTTACACAAGAATGATGTTTATTTTAAATCAAGCACACACCGTAAAACGATATTGTCCAATAGGCAGGCTATACGAGGGTGAGCTTGATGCGGGAATTTGCGAGAATAATTCGCGCCAGTAAAGAATAAATTTTTACTTTCTGGCTGTATCCTCTAATGAGTTTATAAAAACTTATAAATAAGTTGGGTTTAGATACATGGCCCGTACATGTAAGAAATGTGTCTGAAATTATAAAAATCCTTATCATTCCATGAAATATTTGCTATACTTTTTAGGTTGTGAAACACAAGAATCGTAACAATAACATAAATAAGTGAATAACAATGGAGAATTACGATCATAGATCAATTGAAAGTAGGTGGCAAAAGTTCTGGGAAGACTATAATCTTAATAAAATCGATCTAGATGGTGCTTCAAAGCCGTTCTATAATCTAATGATGTTTCCTTATCCATCTGCAGAAGGTCTTCATATTGGTTCGGTGTATACTTTCTCAGGACTAGATACATATGGAAGATTCATGAGGATGCGTGGCTATGACGTGTTTGAGCCTTTTGGATTGGATGGTTTTGGGATTCATAGCGAGAATTACGCTATAAAAATCAAAGAAAATATTCATGATGTCTCAAAGCGTACACAAAAACACTATTATGAGCAACTTCGTAGAACAGGGAATATGATAGATTGGTCTAGGAAATTAGAAACATATGATCCGAAGTACTACAGGTGGACTCAGTGGATATTTTTACAGTTGTTTAAAGCGGGCTTGGCTTACCGGAAAGAAGAATCAGTCAATTGGTGTCCCAGTTGTACAACTGTTCTATCAGATGAACAGGTCATCGAGAGGAAGTGTGAAAGATGTGGGACAGAAATTACAAAGAGGTCCATGAACCAGTGGTTCTTTAGGATAACGAGCTTTACAGAGAGGCTTTTGTCCAATTTAGATAAAATTGATTGGGCGGAAGATGTCAAAACTGGTCAGAGAAACTGGATAGGAAAGAGTGAGGGTGAAGAAATTGTTTTCGATTTAT
>CAYVIR010000132.1:0-3256 GCA_964451645.1 uncultured Candidatus Saccharibacteria bacterium
GGCCTTGATGTAAGAGTCTTCGTCAATTCAATGGGCTTGCCTACATACGAAGGGAAAGAGCTCGGCCTCGCGGAGATGGAGTTTGGCGACTTTGGAGAGATTGATTTATGTATTCACAATGTGGCGGTGGAGCAGATTAGTTTTTTCAAGGTGACTTTTAAAGTAGAGGAGTTATTGAATACGGGAAAATATAAGGGAAAGCAATTCCACAATGCGTATGAATTTGTAGGCTTGAAAAGTGGCAAAATGTCCTCAAGGAAAGGAAGTGTGGTACTAGCAACAGATATCATTGATGAGGCGAAAGAATTACTCAGACCGTATCTTGACGACAGAGGGTTCTCGTCAGAGGAAGTTGAAACTACTTTGGAAAAAGTTGCGTTGGCGGCCGTGAAATATTCCTTCTTAAATATAGGGCCTGGGAAATATCTCTCCTTTGATCTTCAGACCAGTGTGAGCTTCGAAGGGAATTCCGGGCCATATCTTTTATATACTTTTGCGCGTGCGAACCGAATAGTCAACAATTTCAAGGAAGGCCTCCCTGGGGATTCATTGGCAGGCGAAAGGGAAGAGCAAGAGATGCAGCTTATGAGGCGGTTACTCCTTTTTGACTCTACCATAATCGAGGTTGCAAAAAGTCTCTCCCCCAATCTCTTGTGCTCGTATCTGTACGAGCTTGCCCAGGAATTCAATTCTTTTTACAAAAGCTCTCCTATTTTGAACGAAAAAAATACATCCAAAAGACTAGCGAGGATAATGCTAACAAAGAAGGTTGCAGAAGTGATGAAAAATGGCCTTGGCTTACTGGGGATTGAAACAGTCGAGAGAATGTGATTGTTACGCCTTTCTTCCCTTCCTTAGAAGAATATCAATTAGTAATTTAAAAAATAGAACCCCTGATACAATTATCAAGCCGATTCCCGCATAAACTATGTAAATGGCATTCCGACTAATAACTCCAGGAATAGCCAGAGTTTGAATACGCAATGTGATGTCATCGACGACATTCTGAAATTCGTTTTTAACTATTACTGGGTAGTTAGTTAGTAACTCTTCCTGTGAGGTAAGTGAATTCGTATCGCTTAGGACTTCTAATGCACTTATATCGAACTCAGGAGCCACAAGCTCTACTTGTTTTCCATAGCTAGTCCTCTCTATCGATGGAGGAGTATTAGGATCTATTGCTGCCACATGCGTATAGAAATGATTTAAGTCGCCACCTATTAAGGCAGGACCTGATTCTCCCCACGTCACATCCACACTAATCCACTGATTTTGCTGTGGGATAAAGACTTGTACCCACTGATGAGCGTCTTGTCCTTGTTCCTCAAGTCTCGCATCGTATCCGTACCCAAAGACGGCCCTGGCCGGGATTCCTTGTGCTCTCGTCAAAGTGAGGAAGAGATCCGAGTACTCCATACACACCGCTGCCCCACCTTGTAATGTTTTCAAAGCCCCTTGGCGGTCATTGATTCCAAACCTTTTTACTTCTGAATAGTTAATAGTCTCTATTATATGGCTATAGTTACTTTCGACTATCTTGTAGATGTTCTCATTTTGTCCTTTTAGTTCCTCTGCCCTTTTGATAATTTCAAGATGGCCTACTTCCCAATACTGTGCTGGTTCCAGATACTTTAGATAGTGATTCCTATTGATATACGAAAGGTCGCCGCTATTCATTTCTGATACTGCTTCCCCTTGTCTTTTGACAGTCGCATAACCTTTGACTGTTATAGTAGTCTCCAGATGGCTGGATATGTTGAACACTGCTATTAAGTTCCCTTCGTCATCGGTGAAGACTTCTTTCGGAACAGGAGAGATGGAGTCAAAAAATACTTCTTGTTGTATTTCCGACTCGACAATATCCCGTGGAATTACCAATCGGTATTCATTGAAGTATCCTTTATTAATTACATCAGAAGCCTGGACTTTTTGATTTAGAGTAAACTGATAATATTGAGTATTGCCAACTTGTATCCAGATATTGCTTCCTAATAAGCTTTCCTGGCTAATTTCATAGACCTCGTAATCACCTTGAACGCTTGTATTAGATGGTAAAGGGACAACAAACCCTATTTCTCCTAAAGATTTCCTTACAAAAAGTGTCGTTTTATAGATAAAAGTAGTATTTTCTGTCTCGAATTTAAAATCTTTACCGAATCCTGGAACGAAAATATCAATTAAAGCACCTGTTTGCTTTATTAATCCATAATTAACGTACTCAATTTCAAATTCTTTTGACTGATTTATTCCTATTCCTGAGCCATAAGGGACAAGCATGTCTATAGAATCTTTCGTTTCTGATCCTTTCTGGTTTTGTGCAATATTTCCATCTATATATGTCTTCGCGGAAAGATAGGAAGGCTCCAATTTGTCTTGGTTATCGGAAATCACTGCAATTTGAAAAGTCTCGTTATTTTCCCTGGAGATGATCCGATTTTGTGAAAGATTTGTGACCTTCCTTTTCTCGGTAACTCTTATTTCAGTGGGTGTATCTATGGTGTACATCCTATCAATCTCCACCTGAAAGTCGCTTGCATGGATCTTCTTGCAAGGAGCAAATAGACATAATAGAACTATTGAGACCGGAATGAATAAGAGTTTTTTCCACATAAGATTATTTTACAGATTAATGGGGTATTAATCTACCGTTATTTGGATCAGTCCAGGGCTGCGAATCTAATGTTAGAAATCTTTTCCATTGATTGAGTGGCCTTGAAAAATGGTTCTCTAGTTCGTAATTCTAGAGGCCATATACTGGCATCTAAAGAATTTCAGTATACTACTTCCATTCTCGGGGATTAGTCTTTTAATTCTGGCTTTATCTCTTTCTTCTTTACTCCCTCATTCTTCTGGTTTATTTGATTGAAATTAACTAGGAAACGCAAGGTTTACAGGAATTAATCCATACCCTACAGCTTTCAGTATTGGTTTGATTATGATAAATTTAGAGTAATTATTTAAGAATTTTAGAAGACTAAGCTGGCATTTAGAAGAAGACGAAAAAAGAAAGTAACTTACGATAGTGACGAAACGAAAATTGTTCTCGGACTTATCCTCCTTTTCCTTTCGATCTTGGTCTTGTTGAGTTATTTTCTTGCAGGGCCTATTTTCATTCACCTCAAGAATCTGGCCGGTACTGGGACTGCATTATTGTCGGGATTCTTTCTTTTATTCTCTTTGAATTTGTTTAGGACCTCGTTTCCTTTTGCTACGAAGAGAAGCGTGGTCGGAATGTTCCTCTTAACCATTTCATTCA
>CAYVIR010000133.1:0-902 GCA_964451645.1 uncultured Candidatus Saccharibacteria bacterium
CAGACTATTAAACTAAATTTTGAACTTAATTTTCACTATTAAAATTCATCGTATGGCCAAAAAAGCTAGATACATTTTTGTAAGTGGAGGAGTAATGAGCGCCGTAGGGAAAGGCGTAACAGCGGCTTCGATTTCTCTCTTATTAAAGTCACACGGATATAAAGTATGCCCTATAAAATGTGAAAACAATCTTAATGTGGATTTTGGAACTATAAATCCTATTGAGCATGGAGACCCTTTCTTATGTTATGACGGCCTGGAAGCCGATATAGACCTCGGTAATTATGAGAGATTTCTAAACCAGGAAGTTGGCTATAAAAACTTTATGACTATGGGGCAACTGTACTCCACAGTGATCAGCAATGAGCGCCAGATGAAATACGATGGGGAAGATGTGGAACCTATTCCGCATGTAGTAAATGAAATTATTTCGAGAATAAAAAAATCCGCTACAGACTCAGGCGCTGATTTTGTCGTAATTGAATTAGGCGGAACTGTAGGAGAATATGAAAATAATAACGGTCTCTACTACGAGGCCGCTCGGATTCTATCTTTCACCGAACCAGTAGCCAATGTACATGTCACGTACGTGCCAGTCCCTCCTCATATAAATGAACCCAAAACGAAGCCTGCTCAGTTTGGCTTAAAGGCATTAATGTCAATGGGGATAAATCCAAATTTCATAATTATTAGAAGCGAGAAAGCCGTAGACGACCAAAGAAAATATAAATTTGGGCTTAAATTCCATGTAAATCAGAAAGATATTTTTTCTTGTGAGAATTTGAGCAACGTGTATAAAGTTCCGAATCATCTCCATAGCCAAGGACTGGATAAGAGATTATTAAGCTACTTCAAACTAAAACAAACAAAAACTAGTATTGATTTAAATTTCTGGGAAGATT
>CAYVIR010000133.1:912-3204 GCA_964451645.1 uncultured Candidatus Saccharibacteria bacterium
CGTCGATTCATACTACTCATTGATTGAGGCAATTAACCATGCCCGAATCTTTAATAGATATGACGTTGATTTAAGGTTCGTGAACTCTGAAAAACAGGAAAAAACCCTATCAAAAGACTTGGATGGCGTAGATGGAATAATCGTCCCGATCGGATGGGGGGAAAGAGGCACGGCAGGAAAAATAAATGCCATTAAGCTTTCTAGAGAGAAGAAAATCCCATATCTAGGGCTTTGTTACGGTATGCAACTTGCCTGCATAGAATACGCAAGGAATGTCCTCAATATTAGAGATGCAAATTCGGAAGAGATAGATTCTACTACAAATAACCCAATCATCCACAGTATCCCCTTTAACAAGAAGTACCAGGTTATAAAAGGGAAGGGGACATCTATGAGACTCGGAACCTTCAAATGCATACTTAAAGAAGATACATTGGCATATGACATATACCAAAAGCATAAATTTTTTGACCACGATACGAAAGGCCTGATTTCTGAAAGACACAGGCATCGATTTGAATTTAATAATGTTTATAGAAAGCCATTCGAAAATAAAGGATGGATTTTCAGCGGTACTTCACCCGACGACTTTTTTGTAGAATTTGTTGAGCTACCCAGAGCATCTCACCCATTTTTCATTGCGACTCAAGGCCACCCTGAATATAAATCTTCACCTCAAAAACCACATCCGGTTTTTATAGAATTCCTAAAAGCTGCTCACAACTATAGGATAAGTGTACCAAAGTAGTCTGCGAAGACGTTTTGTAGAGAATTTTAATGCAGGATACGCTCACTATAAACCTATCTTCAAGAATACGCCTTACGTATCATACGCATATTCCAAACATACCCGCTTATATATCGTTTTATTTTGCACCCCGTAATCGCCCGACTCCTCAAGAACATTTGGCGGAAGGGCATCAAGGCAAGTACCGATCATATTATTTGAACAAGGACAAAAATACAAGCGCTGCACGAGGTGCCGAGATATCCACATTTATGTTGCGATATTAAATACGACTCATCTTATATGGCACCTACTGGATTCTTGAACAATCTTAGACAAGCGAGGACATTCTCTCGAAACTATAGGACATCTTTTACCGAAGGAAAGCTTGCGATGCATCCGAAATATGCGGCTGATTATATTGGTGAAATATGCACTTTATTTTGATTCAATACTACTCCTATATATGAGAATATTCCTTGTTACTGGCTATATGATCCCTTAGATTGCTTCAAATAGCGTCGAAGGATAATACTATGGACCAAAATGATGACCGACAGTTCTATATATTTTCCTAAATATAAGATATACTTATTTGCTATTAAGTCTGGCACTATGAAAACCTCAGAGGAAATACGGGACTCTTTTTTCAAATTCATGACTGAGATGCCGCGTAGGCATGAAATTATCCCTAATGTCTCACTCATCCCGGTAAATGATCCGACAATATTGTTTACTAATTCTGGAATGTTTCCACTAGTTCCTTATCTATTAGGAGAAACACATCCGAAAGGGAAGAGGCTCTGTAATTTTCAAAGATCATTTAGGTCTTCTCCAAAAGACATAGCCGAGATCGGCGATAATAGACATACTTCTATGTTCGAAATGATGGGAAACTGGTCCTTAGGAGATTATTTCAAGAAAGAGCAGATACCCTGGGTATTTGAACTTTATACAAAATATTTCGGACTTGACCCTTATAGAATATATGTTTCTGTATGGGGTGGAGACGATATTGTCCCAAGGGATGAAGAGTCCATAAATCTCTGGAAAGAGACTTTTGCTAAAAATGGAATTGACGCTGAATTCTCTGAAGATCTATCTAGAATCCCAAATAATCTTTCTGATTCAAAAAAACACAAGTTCCGAATATTCCCATACGGGAAATCAGATAATTGGTGGCAACGAGGAGAAGCCCCAGGAGAGCTTGGAGGGCCTAGCTCCGAGATATTTTACGACTTAGGAAGTGTCGCTGTTAAGCAAGATAAATGATGACTCAGGGAGATTCATTGAAGTTGGGAACTCAGTATTTATGGAGTATAAGTTAGATGAGCACATGCAATGGCAACAACTCAGCCAGAAAAATGTCGACTTTGGAGGGGGTTTTGAAAGAGTGGTAATGTGCGTTCAAGATAAATTCGATCTTTTTGAGACAGACATATACACTTCGATTATAGAAGAAATAGCATCTTTATCAGGAAAACCTTACAAAACACAAAATCAAGAAAATGAATTTACAGCTAGTTTTAGAATCTTAGCAGACCATATAAGAGCAGCCGTATTTA
>CAYVIR010000134.1:0-3181 GCA_964451645.1 uncultured Candidatus Saccharibacteria bacterium
CATATGCAGAATATTGTGCTGCTGGTGCTAATTTGCTTGATGACATTGACTTTAATCAATCTCATGATGGAGGTTTCGAGAATCCCGTATGCACATTAAAAATAGGAAATACACTAGACGGCGAATGCGGATCTCTTGATCGTGCAACGTATTACGAGGCAGACATATCGATACAAATTCCCATTAATTCTGAACCCTTCTTTAGCCTTTCGAAATCGAGACCAGAATATGTTAGACAGGTAGTGGTGGGAGATATTTGCGAAGAAAAACTTCAAAGCCAAGGGAATCATGCATTCAAGATATTCTCAGAGAGTCCTTTGAATGAAGGGATTGATGGAGGTTTATGTGTACCAATCAAGGCTCATTCTAGTGAGCTATATGCAGGAATTAATTTTAGGACTACACAAAACAAGAAGACAGGAGACCCGACAAACGAAAACTCAAACCCAGATAACTTCTCTCCAGTGACATTTAAATTAGGATATTACAATGGGGAAAGGCCGCTATCTAATGTGAATATTTTTAATGGCGCTACCCCTCCTCTTACAAGTGATCAAATAGTCTGGGTGGATCAAGAGACAGTTGGGCCAGAAGACTATGGAGGAGAAGGTGACGCATATAGATTCGCCGGGGGATTTCTAAGTGGAGTATTTGCAGACGACGCGACGGCACTATGTTTCAAATCGGAAGCATCAGCGGGAATAACTATCTCCGCATTTTGGGACTCTGCATTTGCTGCTAAAGATGAGAACGCCTGTGAAGATGCTTTAAATCATAGCGACGGCATTGATAGATCTTGTGGAGGATTCGAATGTGGAAACACGGAACCCGTTCTGGCTGGTAACACATATACAGATTTTACGCAGGAAGAATACGCATTTAAAATGCCAGCAAATTGGAATGCAAAACAATGTGAATACAAAACAGAAACTAACGGTGGAAAGTCGCCATATGGAACCTTATTTGTGGGATTAGACCTAAACAGTTGCGATCCCAATTACTCTGACGTCACTAATAGGGAGATCAATCCTGACTTTGAGTGTGCTGTAGCTAGAAATTGGACTTATGGTTATTCGTGGACAGGAGGTATCAAAGATTTTGGATTACTCCAGTATTTAGACTGTTCCTTAAAAAAGATCGATGACAACGGATCAATTTTAGAGGAAGGAAACTCTTTAAAAGGTACAAGTTCAAGTCCATTTTTCTGTGACAGTATTCTAAAATCATATAGTAACTCAAAAAGTACAGTAGGCATCGAAGATCCTTCTTTTACAATTAGGTACACCAACACATACTCTGGATTAGTCAATGCAATTCAAGCAGAGGGACAGAATAATTTCTGGAAGGTGCCTCTTCTTGGGAGTGCGGTTGCTAACAGAATAATTAATAATAGGCAAGACGAATCCTTTATTCTCGATCCTTTTTTGATCGGGAAAAGGAACTCGGGAAGTGGGATGAATAATGCACAAAAGTTTAATTTAGAGGACTTTGTAGTTTCTCAAGTATTGCGAATTGAGGAACATCTCTTTGAGAACTCTATTATTCCTCGAAAAGAGGTACTTGTTTCAGATCTAATAGCGAATGGTCCTGTCTGTAGAAATATTGAAGGAGACCCCATAACCAAAATTCATTATGGATCAAGTTCCGGAGTATCTGATCGTGCCATCTTTGGTTTTGCTGATGATGAAGGCAGCTTCGAGCATGTAATTAAAGAGGAAAATTTAGAAATCGATCCTGAAACCCTATGCGACTATCAATTTCTAGGAGACCGAGTTGAAGGAGCAGAATGCACAATATTAGATATTGGGGATGGAAAGGATGTAACTTTTACAGAAGGTAATATTGGGAAAACCTTAGAGTCAGCTGGCCTTATAAGAAGAGTCGCATCTCCAACTCTTGCTCCACCATCTCCACCCGGCATACCTGATCCTGATTTCGAAACATGCCCTACCGTCAATCTTTGTGGAAAAAATTTAAATTGTTCTAGCACAATGATGGAGCTGTACACCGCATGTAGAGCAAATTCTGAATATAATTTTGATGAAATAGGGGGAGATCCATTTATTCGTTGGGAACAGCCAAACGGGTGGAAAGACCTTGAGATTTCCGGATTGAATAAAGTTCTAGAGTCTGGATGGCAAAACGAGTTTATTCATTACAACCAAGTTGTTCGACATGATAATGTCGGATTAGATGTGAATCAAGTTGTAAGTGTATATGATCAACAACAGCCGAAATGTAGTTCAGTGCCAGGTGCGTCTTACTGTACAAATAATTCAACGATAAATAAGGCAGCTCAGGTATGTAGAAGGGTCGAGCCTTATAACTGCGACTGTCAACCTAGTAATTACTCTACTTGTCTACTTGCATGTAAGCAATTGTTTGTTAAACCTCAAGAAGTCCCAACTGTGGGACTAAAGAGTGAGGGAACGATTGTTCCTACACTGGCCGGCAATGTAACCCAACCTCTGGACAATGCTATTCGACCTATTCTAGAAAATACTCATATATCTTTTTTAGAGCGATTTATTTCTATTCTTACTAAACGAGAAGGAGACTATAATGCAGGGGAAATCTACGAGTATGCCCCATTATATACTGGAGGTTTTCTTCTTGCTAATACTAGTGGCACAAATCCTTCTCAATGTTCCTCCACCAATGAAGGCGCCACAGGAGTATCGCAGGTGAGAATTGAAAATTATTATGCGTACGGTGGTCAATTGGCGAGAATCAATGAACGAGTGGGTTTTGCAGCGACAAACAATAAAGACGCAAAAACTGCAGATCAACTTAAACTAGATGAAAGTATTCTAGAAGATGATAGGGCAATCGGAAAATTTATAAGAGCAGGTGGAGTAGCCTATCCCTATATAGCACTACCATATTGCGACCTGCTTAATGAAACTCAAAAGATGGATTGTACTAAAAGTAATGGAGCATCTTGCGACTGCTTGATTAGAAGCTGTGAACAACAAAGATCAGACAAAGTCTATTTGACTGATAAATATATAGAACTATACTGTAAATCTTTACCTGGAGTAGCTGAGAACCCATCCGAGCCTGGAGTTCCCCTTCCACAGTGCATTTCGGCATCTAAAGCAAGATGGTTAAGTGATTTTGATGAAGAATATAATGAGTGCATTCAAATTCCCAAAACCAACCTCAACTATAATTGCGACCC
>CAYVIR010000135.1:0-3130 GCA_964451645.1 uncultured Candidatus Saccharibacteria bacterium
TAGGAAGCCTCGATCAGATTTATTCAAATTCCTCAGAAACAACGAAGACATAGTAGACCTACGAGGTTCTACAGATCCTTATGCTATAGAGGGCTATAAAACGATTGCTTACGAAGTCTTAAACCAATATCCTGAAGTTGATGCTATATTTATACCTTGTAGTAGCGGGACAAGCACAATAGGCATATATGAAGGGTTTAAACAGTCAGGCAAGAATGTTTCAATTAATATATGCCAGACAGAAAAGATTAATCCTATAGCAAGGCTATATGATACAAATTTTTCATTCTCAGAGACGAGCCTTGCAGATGCCATCACGGACAAACTAGCAATCCGACGGAAAAGTATTAATGATGCCATATCCTCCACAAGAGGCAATGCATGGGTAATCTCCGATAAGTCTCTACTGGAAGCAAAAAGTTATGTAAAAGGCCTAAATCTAAATTATTTAACATATAACTCACTACTTTCTCTCGCAGGACTGCTAAAATCTAGAGAGAAAGGTGACAATTATTTTTATCCGGTTTTATTATTTTCAGGACTATGATTGAACTATTTGGATTGCTTCTGATCGCGTTAGTTTATGGAATATATTTTTATTATTGGTTTAAAGCTATACGTATAAGTGCTCCTTTCTATCCGACCAATAAGAAAACAACTGCTACCATGCTAAAGGAGATATCCAAACATGATGTGAAAAAGGTAGCTGAGCTGGGAGCAGGGGATGGAAGGGTAGCAGTAGCACTTGCAAAAGAAGGATATGAAGTTACAGCAATTGAATTTAACCCTATTCTTGTCATTTTTATTTATATGAGAAAATTTATTGGAGGCCATAAAAACCTGAAAGTAGTGAAAAAAGATTTTTTAAAAGTAGATTACAGTGAATTTGATGCGGCTTTTATCTATCTCTATCCGAAAGTGATGGATAGATTAGCTAAAAAACTTTATACAGAAATGCATAAAGGCTCTATTCTTATAAGTAATACTTTCGCTTTTCATAATAAGAAGCCCTATAAGACTTCCGAAAATAAAATTATTGTATACCGAGTTGAGTAAAGAACTAGAGAAAACAAAATTAGAGTTGAATAGACTGCTTGAGAATAAGAGTATTTTTTATTTGACACGAGACCCAGAAAGAGGGACTGGTCTCGAAGACCTGATTGAGAATTTTCACCTCGTACACATCCAACGTACTCAGTATCTAGACTATTTCGATAAAATTGGGCTAAAGTACTTTTGCCTGGAGTCGGATCCTACGGAGATGAATAAGTATAAAGGCAGCAGCAGAATCGTATTGAATTCAAGTAGATTTATTGAATATTACGAAAAAAATAAAAATAAGAAAGGGTTTGTGCAGACATTCAAAATATCCCCTGCGTTTGAGATGAAAACAAAGTCTTTTGAAATGCAGCTATTAAATTCATCTTCAATTCTAAATCGAAGATTTGAAGATAAAATTTCTCAATACGAACATCTTTCCAGAATTGTTCAATTTCCTAAAACCATTATTTTGCGGGTGGGAGAATTAAGTTATCTGCAATTAGTACAAAAACTTGGAGACATTTTTGTTATTCAATTTTCGCGTGGTCATACTGGATCGGGCACTTATATTATTGAGAGTGAAAATGATTATGAAAATGTATTAGCTTTTCACAGACATAGAGTAGCTAAATTCTCAAGTTACATAAGTGGAATTGCTTACACAGTGAATGCTTGTGCGACAAAAGCCGGGGTGTTTATTGGAGGGTTAAGCCTACAAATTACCGGGGAAAGTGAATTGACTTCCACAAGGGGGGCTACCATTGGAAATGATTGGTCGAAGAGAATTTACTTGACTTCTACTACTGAAATTGAAGCACAAGTTAGAAATATTGGGAAGGAAATGTATAGACAGGGGTTTAGAGGGATGTTCGGTGTTGATGTCGTAGTGAACGAATTTGGAGAATCATTTATTATTGAAGTAAACGCAAGACAGACAGCTTCTATTCCGATGTATACCAAAATTCAGCTTATGAATGGGGAATTGCCCCTTTCACTTCTACATTTAATGGAATATTTGGGGATGAGTATTGAGATTGACTCTGAAACCTACAATATTAGGAACTTAAATACGTTAAATTTCTCTCAGGTCTTTATACGTGCAGATTCAGATACAAAAATTAAACATTTAGTAAAAATGGGAAGTTATCGCTTACAGGGCGATAATGCGGCAATTAATCGCTATACAGACGAAGTAGAATCATCGACACTTTTTTTAGATGAAGACAGAGACAAAGCATTACTTTATCAAGGGTATGTTACAAACATTGCCAGTATGGAAAGCCAATCACTCATCGTGCTTACACCTGAAGTAGGAAGAGAGATAAAAAAAGGAGAAGAGATAGGTAGGATACAACTTATGCAGTCCTCTGTGGATGATAGTGGGAATGTTCACCCATGGGCAAGAGAAGCATTGAAAGCTATTAAATATAATCAAATATAAATGGTCATACATAAGCTGCCTGAAAGTGCTAATAAAGTGATTCATGAGTATACCAACCTTCCATTAGGAGGCAAGAAGGTTGTCACACCGTATTATATCAATTTGAAATCGCAAAGAGCCGGCTTGAGAGTCCTTGTAGGCAAGGGCGATCCTGGGGAAATTGCTAGAGAAGTGAATGTAGTTGCACAGCTAAAGTCTATTGATCTAAATCAATTAAGTGAATATGAGATACGTAAATTAATGCAGGATTCACATATTGGTATCGATTGCTCGGGATTCATTGTGCATATAGTTAATTTCTGGTTAAGGAACCAAGGGGGCAAACCTTTAATAAATTACATCGTATTTCGTGATCAGAATATTCTTAGTCGCCTTAAACGGAGATTTAGGCCAGTAGAACAATTAGGAGCAAATATCCTAACAAATGATGCTAATTGTAATCGAATTGACAGTATAAATGATGTAAAACCAGGCGATTTTATAAGAAGTAAAGGGTTAAGGAAAAATTCGCACCATATAATACTAGTATCGGAAGTCACAATTGAAGATAATATCGTAAAAGAAATTGAGTATGTCCATTCTATTAAAGGCTACAATGAAGAAAATGGAGTACGCTTCGGGAAAATCCTTGTAAATGACCATACTAAA
>CAYVIR010000136.1:0-3095 GCA_964451645.1 uncultured Candidatus Saccharibacteria bacterium
AAGTAATCTGCAACATACTTCTCCAATATTAGCATTTCTGAATCGGTGATCTTCCCTTTTAAGGCTCTCACATATGCTATTACCTCAGAGTAATCAGCATCCGGTTTATCTAAATCTTTCTTCCCCAAGATATCTTTTACGATCATATTTTCCTCCGGAGAGAGTTTTTTCACTCCATAGCGTCGGAAACTTGAGCCATCCATATCTCCAAGCATCTTGACATAACCCCCGAAGGGAAGAATATTGATCCTATATCTGACTCCTTTCCAATCTTTCTCAAAGATACTTGGACCGAAGCCAAATGCGAATTCATCTACATCTACCCCGGATTTCAATGCAACAATAAAATGGCCGAATTCATGAACAAAGACGAGAATCCCAAAAATCAAAATAGTAATAACAATTGTAAGAAGGAAATCCATTATATTTATATTGTTAATAATTCATTTTCTTTTTCTTTGGCGATAATATCCAGTTTATCGTTAGCCTTCTCTACGGATGCTTGTAATTGTTTCTCCTTAGTACTGAAATCATCTTCACTAATCTCTTTATCCTTTTGCATCAAATCTAAACCGGCTAGTACTTCTTTTCTGATCTGACGGATGGATATCCTAGCCTCTTCAACTTTCTGTTTCATTATTTTAACGTATTCTGTTCTCCTCTCCTCTGTAAGAGAAGGAATGGGAAGTTTCAGATTATCACCTTCGGTTATGGGGTTAATACCCACCTCAGCCGATTCTATGGATTTCCGTATTTCTCCCATCAATGACTTATCCCAAGGTTGGATCAATAGAAGTGTGGGGTCTGCCACTGTAATATTTGCCAGTTGCTTAATAGGCATTCTTTGTCCATAGGCTGAGACTTCAATATCCTCTACAAGCTTAGGATTAGCTCTGCCGGCACGAATAGCAGAAAGTTCCCGCTTAAGATGGTCTGCAGCTTCAGTAAACTTCTGCTCCGCTTGTTCCAAAGTTATTCTCATGGAGAAGGGTTAATAAGTATTAAAGCTATAATATCACGAAATCATTTAGGAAGAGACAAGATGTTCAAGAAACCCTGCACGAATTTGCCGAAGCATTTATTTTAAATCTACAGAATCTTCCGACTTCTACTTTCTCACCTATGGCGGCAATTGCGTCGTTGATGAGGTCTTTTATCTTTTTTGACTCATCCTTTACATACGCTTGTTCCAAAAGTACTGTCTCTTGGTAAAACTTATCCATGCGCCCCTGAGTAATCTTATTGATGATTTCTTCAGGCTTCTTCCCTTCAATTGAACTCCTGGCTATTTCCTCCTCTTTATTGATTACTTCCGAAGGGATATCTTCAATAGCAATGTACTCCGGCGCATTGGCAGCTATATGTAAAGCAATATTATATGCTAATTGTCTGAAAAGTTCATTTCTCGAAGCAAAGTCAGTTTCCGAATTTAATTCGACCAGTACCCCCAAATTACCCTCTCCATGAATATAGTGAGCAATAAAACCATTGGTAGCCTCTCTGCCAGCTCTTTTGGTAGCCTTCGCAAGCCCTTTCTCTCTTAGATACAAAAGTGCCTTTTCTGTATCTCCTCCACTATACTCCAAGGCTTCCTTAATGGTATTTATACCAGCCCCAGTTCTTGTTCTTATTTCTTTTATTTGTTCTAGTTGGTTATGTGCCATAATTTTTCCTTAATATATATTTTATTATTTTCCTTCTTTTTCCCTTTCTTTTGAAGCCTTAGCTTGTCTTTTTATTTCTTTTTCCTTTTGAATGTTTTCCAAAATACCCTTACTTTCTTCACCCTTCTTTGCAATTTTTACTTTCTTCACTTCTATAACTTTAGGTTCAAAGGATTCCCGGATTTCTACAAATTCTTCTTTCTTCTCTTCAACTTTAATTATCTTAACTTCGAATTTTGAATAATCGACAAATTCATGTTTTACCCCTTTCCCGGAATTTCCCTTCTTCACAGCCTCTCCCAGGATTCCTACTAAAAGCTTCAAAGAACTTATTGCATCATCGTTGCCTGGGATAGGAAAATCTACAACTTCAGGATCACTATTGGTATCGACTATTCCAACGACTGGAATTCCTAGCTTTTTTGCCTCAGTTATAACGTTTCTCTCGTAATTCACATCCACCACCACTAAAGCTTTTGGATAAGAGTCCATCGTTTTCACTCCTTCGTATAATCTATTCATTTTTACCCATTCTTTCTTCATACTCGATACCTCAAATTTAGTTCTTCCTTCCACTCCTTCTTGGAAATCCTTTTCAAGATCCTTATACTTCTTTAGACTCTTTTTTATCTGATCAAAATTAGTGAGAAGTCCTCCTGGCCATCTATTGATAATATAATTTGCGCCTGCTTTGATAGACTCTTCTTTCACAATTTCCGTCGCCTGCCTTTTTGTCCCAACAAATAGGATAATTCCTTCCGCAGCAGCCTTTTCTAGAAATGCGACAGCCTTCCCAAGATAATCTAAAGATTTATCGATATCAATAATGTGAATATTGTTCCTTTCTGTGAAAATGAATGATTTCATTTTCGGATTCCACCGTTTGGTCTCGTGACCAAATTGGACACCAGCTTTCAAGAATTCTGAGATATCCTTGGAGGATTTATTAGTTGGCATAGGTTCTTGGGAACCTGAAAGTTCCTTTAATTTAGACTCTGACATAATTGTTTTTATTCTCCTTTACTCCTCCACCCATAAGATCCTATTATCTAGGACAAGGAGAACTTCATATAAATTAGGGTGTGCGATTTGTTTGTCTTTGCATTATAACATAAGCCTCTTCCTCTACAAGATGATGATCGATCAAAGTATATCAAATTCTATTTTTTTCTCCTTTATCTGCTTCTGGTCCATTCGAATAACCTCCTTTTTGAGAGGATACTTCGGGTGGGCCCAGAATTCACCAAAACGACCTTTTCTTAATATCATCTTTTTGCCATCCTTAGATCTGGGTGGATTTCCATAAATATTCTTAAACATTTCCTTAGTCAGTTCTAAAGGACGAGCATCTTTCACTTTAGGATAGTCAGGATGTGCCCAAAAATAACCGTATCTACCTCGTTTTAATAAATAATCTCTTTTATCATCAGT
>CAYVIR010000137.1:0-3068 GCA_964451645.1 uncultured Candidatus Saccharibacteria bacterium
TGCATATTCTTCGAGATCAATCATCTTAAGGAGTCTAAACACCTTCTTTTTGCGCTCTTCCTTAGGGGTTCCTATAATTTCCAATGGCAGGGAAATGTTTCTCTCGACGTTACGCCATTGAAGTAAGGTTGGTTTTTGAAATACAAATCCGACTTTTCTTTGTTCCCTTGCAGTTTGAGGAGCGTTATTTAGAACGGATATCCTCCCTTTGACTTCGGAGTAAATGGGCTCTAGGGTATCACTAATAGCTTTTAATATCGTAGACTTTCCACATCCTGAAGGTCCCACTATTACAATAAATTCACCTCGGTTTATCTCTAAAGAGAAATTAATAATGGCTTTGAGACCTGCTTTCCGGTCATTGTATGAAATCGTAACATCTTGTATTTCAATAACATTTTTATTCTTTTCCATATCTATATTTGTTCATAATATTCTTTTCGAAATACGTTACAGAGTAAAAGAACATGAGTGATATAAGACTAATGAGGAACAAGCTAGCCCAGACACGTGTAATTATTTGATTGTTAAACGAGTTGTATATATCTTTGCCTATTCCGCCACTTACTGTTAATGGAAGCTCGGAAATTATGGATGTGACAATACTGGCGGTAGTGAGAATTTTCATAGTTGTGAGCAGAGGAGGTACGATAGATGGCCACAAAAGCAATCGTATAACTTCTTTGTTAGAAGCGTTATAAGTTGCAAGCAACTGTAGATAACTATGTGATAATCGCTCCACTGCACTCTCAACCGTGACAATAACGGGAAATATCGTGAATAATACGATAATAATTATTTTTGTCTCCAACCCATATCCAAAAGCCGAAGCGATCACTGGAGCAAATGCAGGAACAGGTAACAATTGAAAAATAAATGTAAAAGGTGCAAAAATGCTTTTGAATGAGCTAACTTGAGAGAACACGATTCCAAGAAGTGACCCTAGCAACGTTGATAGTGTGAATCCCAGTAACGCATCTCTTACGCTTGAGAAACATTTCACGAACAAAGTGTACCTTCCTGATTTAATATCTTTTAATAGATAATCGATAATTGAAGAAGGGCTTGGCAGTATTCGTTTCGGAACATCATAAAAAATTATCAGGAATTCCCATAGAGATAAAACTTATACGAAACCTAATATTATTATGATTATTTTGAAATATTTATTTTTTATAATTCTTCGCATTTTGGCCAAAAAAAAGGAGCCTTTTGGCTCCTGATGGTTATTTTTGAAAAACTAACTTTTTTCTGTATATAGTAAGGTACATTTAAAAATTCTTACTTCCATTTATTATATGATTGTCTAAAAAGAAGTCAAGAATATATAGTAATTAATAATAAATACTGAATTCGTTTGGCAGTACGACTATTTCCGTCTGTAATTCCTCCACATACATGCTGATTGTAGTAGATGAATGTACCAAGATTTGTTCCGGATCCCACAATTCAAAATCCTGCATGCCTAAATAATAATCATAGTCAGTCGTAACATGCAGCCTCTCTCCTCTTCGAAGTAACTCCCTGGCACCAAAGGTGAAGATAACAAGTTGGTTAAGAAGATAATTCACTCGGTGTTCACAGCCGGCGTCATTATTCATAGTGGCAGAAGCTAGATCAAGGGCATTAAAGGCCATTAATGCAACTTCCTCCACTGTAAGACCTGTCATATTCAGTGTAAGTTCCTTCCGGTCGATAGGCGGTACTTTGTTTTGATAGTTAGGGACATAAATTCTATCTAGGTAAGATTCCATTTAACTAGCTAACTATATACATTATATCACGGCTATAATGTGGAGGGCCGCTGTAAGCCCATTTCGTGGGTTGAATGTTAAAGACTGTTTGTGCTAATATCCACCTTTACCAGTTTTGCAATGTTCGAAGAAGGTGAGAGACACTTATCAGAGATGCCATCCGGTCTAGGGTATGTATTATGTTGCCCTCTTCCTGTTACGGTATGTGGCCAAATTAATGCTGAGGAGGTAGTAGAATTTTTCCCTCGCGGGCATTCTTACATCATGAATTTAGAAGAAGGTCAGATTGTAATTCCTTTGGAACAACCTTTGGCGCTGGATTCCTTGGTAGTTATAGGGGATTCGGGTCTTGCAGCATGGATCCCTTTTGGAACCAAAGTTCGGCCTCTCGAATAAATCTGTCTATCAGATTTCCAAATCGCATTTCTGATATTTCCTTTAAACTGGTACAATCACTAGACTTATTTAGAAACCATGGAACAAGGGAAGATCAGAAATATTGCCATCATAGCTCATGTCGATCATGGCAAAACAACGCTCGTGGATGCATTCTTGAAGCAATCACATATTTTCCGAGACAATCAGGAAGAGATGAACCAAAGCATGATTTTAGATACAGGAGACTTAGAAAAGGAGAAAGGGATAACGATCAAGGCAAAAAATATATCCGTTGAATATAATGGCCACCACATAAATATAATCGATACTCCAGGCCATGCCGATTTTGGAGGGGAGGTAGAGAGAACTTTGAATATGGCTGAAGGTTGTCTAGTCATAGTGGATGCACAGGAAGGTCCGATGCCACAGACTAGATTTGTACTGAAGAAAGCTATGGAATTCAAACTTAAACCCATAGTTGTGATTAATAAAATTGATAAAAGTGCCGCAGATATTCAGAAGACCCTATCAAGAATTCAAGATCTCTTTTTAACTCTGGCCACGGAAGAGGATCAGCTTGACTTCCCGGTGTTCTATGCCATAGCTAGGGATGGGAAAGTTTGGGAAGAAATACCGTCAGATATAACTTCACAAGCAGATATCAAATGCCTACTTGATAAAATTGTTGAATATATTCCAGCTCCAAACGGGGAGATAAATGCAGCATTTCAATTTCAAATCACTTCAGTTGATTATGATTCTCATGTTGGGAATTACCTTATAGGAAAAATTAATAGAGGCCATGTAAAGATTGATGATCCTGTAGTTGTATCTGTTCCTGCTCTCGATAAGCCAGATATCTTGACAAGAGGGAGAGTAAAACAGATTTTCGTAAAAAAAGGATTGGGACTTGTGCAAGTTGGCCAAGCGGGAGCC
>CAYVIR010000138.1:0-2984 GCA_964451645.1 uncultured Candidatus Saccharibacteria bacterium
CAGACAATACAGAGGTGACTTTTTCATTTGACGATACCTCTATCAATCTATAATATATGAATACTCATTCATAAGTTTTTGTCGAATTTACTACAAATTAAAACTGGGATCTTAAAATTACTTGGTGATCCTTCGAGATATAGGATATTAGAGGTGATATTAGAATCAAATGGCCGCCTATGCGTGGGGGACATTGCGGAAAAAACAAATTGCACTCAATCTGCAATTTCTCATCAGCTTAGTAAGTTAGAATCTGCAAGAATAATAAAACCTATACGGAAAGGCAAGCAAGTGTGTTATGTTATTGAGGACAATGAAACCGTAGAATTGGTTATAAAGATTATGAAGACGCTTAATAATAAACGATTCTACTACAATATTTAATTTTTACATTTAGATAATGGATGTAACCGATAAAACATATAAAGAAGAAGTATTAGATTTTGAGGGAGTAGTCCTTGTGGACTTCTGGGCTACCTGGTGCACACCGTGTAAAATCCAAGGGCCAATAATTGACGAATTAGCAGAAAAGTATAAAAGTAACCCGAATGTTAAATTTGCTAAGCTCGATACCGATCAAAATCCTGATACATCTATGGCAAACCAAATATTCAGTATCCCTACTCTTATTCTATATAAACGAGGGGAAATAATTGAGAAAATAGTAGGCCTTAGATCTTCAGAAGAACTAGAGAAAAAAATTCAAGAACTGCTATAATAAAGCATTCAGCCATTTATCAATGAGCAATAAGACAAATAAACAACCTCGAACTCTTCAAGGTTTCCACGATTATTTTGCCAATGATGTATATCTTCGTAACTTTGTGAAAGAGATTTTCCGCTCTACGTTCGAAAAGTACGGATACGAGCCTTTAGAAACCCCTGCATTAGAATATTCGGAACTTATGCTTGGACAAAGTGGAGAGGATGCTGAAAAACAATACTACCGATTCACCGACAATGGAGGAAGAGACGTAATGTTGAAATTTGAAATTATGATCTCAATGTGTAGGGCATATGCTCAGAATATTAATTCTATTCCTTTACCCTATAAAAGATATCAAATCCAGAATGTATGGAGAGCCGAGAAGGTTCAGAAGGGTAGGTATAGAGAATTTACACAGATAGATGCAGATACCATTGGAAGTAAATCAATTATTTGCGATGCTGAATTTATAGCAATGGGTATTGAAATACTAGAGAAACTGGGATTTGAGGACTTTGAAGCTCGAATAAACAACAGAAAGATCCTGGAAGGACTTGCGGAATACATGCATTTACCAAAGGAAAATTACTACGGATTTTTTATGTCAATTGATAAACTGGAAAAAGTAGGGGAGGAACAAGTAATAAATGAACTCTCTACTATACGCGGCATTACAAAAGAGATAGCGAAAGATGCATTAGAATTGATATTAGGGAAGGATGTCCGAAATATATCGTTTAATGCTCTTCTTGATTACTTTGAAAAAACAGTAGGGAAAAGTGCTATAGGAAGTGAAGGCCTTGCAGAACTGAAAGAAATAAATGAATATTTAAAAATAAATGACATCGATGAGAAACATTTCCGTTTTGACCCTTCTATAGCAAGAGGATTAGCCTCGTATACTGGACCGGTATGGGAGTTCGCAATTTTAGACGGCCATGTGGGATCTATTTCGGGTGGGGGACGCTATGATAATGCCATAAGTAAATATCTAGGGCAATCCATACCCGCCACCGGAGGGTCATTTGGCCTAGAAAGGATATGCGATATTATTAAGGAAAGAAATCTTTTTGATTATAAACCTGGAACTAAAGTCTTAGTGTCAAACTTTAGCCCTACAGCATATGCTACAAACCTTCGAATTCTAAAAGGACTTAGGGAGAAAGGTATCTCTACTATATTTTATCCGGACAATACCAAACTAGACAAACAACTTAAATATGCTGATAGGAAGGGGATCAGACATGTCCTGATTATTGGAGAGGATGAATTGAGAAATAACACCTGTATATTAAGGGATATGAAAGACAGAACGCAGCTGACATTACAAATATCAGAGTTAACCCAAAATATATTAAAAGAATAATTAGGTACGTCCGCTTATTTTTATTTTGATAATTTCTCTCACTATTTGTTTAGTAGAGGGATTGAATTTTTTTTCGTATATTAATAGGGGGTTTTTAAGAATTTCGGACATTTTCCATTTATCTAGCTCCGTAGAATAAATGATAGGATTCCTGACATTGTTAGGGATATATTTATATCCGCTTTCGGCAATATTTACCCATTCATAAAATCTCTTTGACTGGAAATTTATAAATTCAATAAAATTGTCCTTATTTTCCATAACTTCTTTACGATTAAATGATCTTATATGGAAAAGTTTAAGATCATTTTCTGGGAAATATACTCTCCCGTTAGAATAATCTTCAGAAATATCCCTAATGAAGTTTATCCACTGCGCAGCTCTGCCAAGTGCCATTGCATACTTGTGTGCCTTAGCATCTATTTCAAGGATCTGACACATCATTAATCCTATAACTTCTGCGACACCATAAACATATTCAAGGGTTTCATTTATTGAAATATATTTTCTCCGCTCAAGGTCCATCTGCATGGAGCTGAACAAGGCTTCAATCCATTTATTCTGAATATTATTCTCTTTTAATACTTTTACAAACAATTTTACAGTATCATTTGTACATAAATCAGTCTCCAAACACTTATAGTAATCATCTCGAATGTCTGCAAATGACATTTCTGCTTTTCCAGCTTCATCGACAGAATTATCTACCAATCTACAAAAGTTATATACAATAGCTACTTTCTCCCTGTACTCAGAAGGGAAACTTAACGAACTTATAAAGTATCTTTTACTGCCTTTATAATATTTTTTTAATAAGTTGTACGTTGGATTCATTAACATTATTGCAAATCAACATCCTTTCTAATGATTTTCTCAGTAGTCTTTGCAGTTAATAAAACTCCTGGAACGCCT
>CAYVIR010000139.1:0-2945 GCA_964451645.1 uncultured Candidatus Saccharibacteria bacterium
CTTTAAGCCGGGGGAGGATGTAAAGTTGAAAGTTAAAGTGACGGACGAGAATGGCAGATCGGTTTCCGGGGCGAATCTCAATGTAAGAGTATTTGATAAAGCTTTACTTGCGGTTATTGATAAAGACAGTTTTAGGAAGGATATCTACAGTAAAGTATTTGGCGTATACAGACGCGTTGGCAATCTATTTACTTTCCCTAAGGCTCCATATTGGGGAGATGGAGGGGATGGTGGACAAGGTCCAGACGGAATCAGGAGAAATTTTGACGACGTGGCTACCTTCCAATCTACTCTAGTGACGGATAGTTCTGGAGCGGCAGAAATCGCTTTTACGCTCCCCGAGTCTATTACCACGTGGATAGTGGATGTGGACGCGTTTACTAAAAAACTGAATGTGGGTAATAGCTTTACTGAAATTAAAACAAATAAGGACATCATAGTGAATGCCACTTTCCCGGAAACTGTCAGAGTTGGTGATAAAATGATGCCAAAAGTGGTTATCTATAATTATTCTGAAGCTGAGATAGTCGGGAAGTTGGCGGTAACATCCGGCGATGGGTTGGAGCTAAAAGAAAACAACCAGGATGTTAAGATTGCCCCTAAAGCATCGGGCATATATAGTTTCCAGGCCGAAGCAAAGCCTTCGAAGAATAACAGTTCCCTACTTACCGTGAAATTACTCGGTAAGGATGGAAAAGTAATTGACGGTATAGAAAAATCTGTCGAATTAAGAAGTTCTGGTCACCCTGTCACCCAGATTTTCAGTAATAAACTGATCTCTGGTGAGAATGAGGTAAAATTCAGCCTTAAAGGCCAGGCCGATAAAGCTACGGGTAGTGTTCTAATATCTCCGGATTCTTACAGATTCTCTTTTTACAAGAAAGATTATGTAATCAATTCAACTGAAGAGAGGGCTTCTGCGATAGTACATAATACAGCTCTTTATAATAATTATCATAAAGGGCAGGGTGTGATAGCTATTGGAAAGGATACTTTAATGGAGCAAATCGCTCAAAGTCTCTCCTCAATCACTGAATTTCAGAACGAAGATGGTGGATTTGGGATGTTTAGTTACAGCAGTTCCGATATAGAGAATAGTGCATATATGGCATATACTATTGGGCGAGCCGCAAGGTCGGGTATTACGGTTAACGAGATAGACAGGGAGAAATTAATTAGCTACTTGATAGGACAGTTAACAAATTCTGATGGACAAGAGAATAATCAGACAACTCCCTCGGATAAAATACTCGCTGTGTGGGCTCTGAGTTACCTGGATCCGTCCCGAGCCCTCAGTTATTCCCAGGCTATAAAAGGACAATTATCGAAAAATCAGACGGTTGCTGAGCTGTCTATGCTTGCAGATGCGCTTTATACCTCAGGGAGTAGGGCGGATGCAAGAATTCTTACGGAGAAATTACTTGCAGAGGCCAAAGGAAATAATTTAAACCAGCTCTATTTGGAAGATAAGGAGGGTACATATTTCGAAGATAAATACTTCGCTAATATTTTCTTCTGGAAGCTGCTGAATGAGCTTAACTTTGGAGCTGAATCTAAAGAGAAAGTAGCAAATTGGTTCATGGAAGATTCCTTGCATGAAAATGCTTTTGAAGGATCTTTGGCCACAGAGATGATCTTGAACTATGGTGTGGCTAAAGGGAAGATAGATGCAGATATTAAAGTATTAATAAACGGCCTTGAAATATATAAGGGGGGATTGTCCCAATACGGTGATAATTTTGTCCTTTCCAACCTTAAAGAAGGGGAGAATTTAATAAAAATCACTTCTAATAAAAATGGCCTTCATTATAGATTGAAATTAAACGAAGTAACACCCGAACAGATAAGCTCTACCGAAGATTTCGTAGTCAAGACGGAATATATGCCTTTAGAGACGCTACAGCCCACGAATTCTCTTCCCTCCAGTCAATATACGGTTGTAAGATTGACTGTAACCTCCAAAAAAGAAAATAAAGGGTATCATGTCAAAACATATATCCCGGCCGGTACTACTGCGAGCAGTGCAATTCCTAGTACCCATAACTCAGAAGCGTATAACCAATGGAGGATGAGTCAGAATTATGCAAATAAATGGCCGGAAGTATCCAATGGATCGCTTCTATTCAATGGCTATTATGATGCAAAAAGACCTACTCAAGTCTTCGAATATCTTTTAGTAACGGATCATAGAGGCATTTATGGGACGGATGGGACATATGTATTCTATGAAGAAGGAGCTGGTTTTAACGGATATGACCCTGGGAAGACGATAACAATAAATTGATGGGGTCGTTCTGAAAATAGTGTGCATACCTATTTGTGGCAATGAAAATTTTCTGGCCATTAATGATGGCCTGGAGAATCCCTAGGTGTGTTACAATTTCAGCATTGAAAAGAGTTGAAGAAGGAAGGGTGTCTGAGCGGTTGAAAGAGCCACTCTCGAAAAGTGGTATCCCGCGCTCAAAATATCAGATGAGTTGATAAAGTGGTATTTTGAGCGCGGGATCGCGAGTTCGAATCTCGCCCCTTCCGCCATTTAATTGAAAGTCCTACAAGACCCGTCCCTCTTGCTCTGAATCTCCTTATCCTCTAGGTGATTGTGTCCCAGAATATTATGAGTATACGAAATATAGCCTGGAGAAGAGAAAATCGTCAAAATCTACTCAATGGATCATCCTCTTGGTTCTAAGATCTTTTCTTATGGTGCTTGGATATACGGTTGTTCGAATCCTGTCTTATTTCTCTGAATATAATCTTTTTGCCATATTTTTCAGTTTTTCATAAGATTCAGGACTTACTTTTTGAAAAAAGTAGATTATCTTTTTATAGTCATCTTTACTTATAGTGTCGCCCGGCATTAATTCCAGCGATTCAACTTCAAGCCTTGCATTTATTTTTCTTTGTTTATTTAGGAGCCGTTGACCTTAATCTATTTTGGCTTTTTG
>CAYVIR010000140.1:0-2056 GCA_964451645.1 uncultured Candidatus Saccharibacteria bacterium
GCAAGTTTAAAAATTTCCGGACCATTTTTTTGATGTTTCACTATAGAGCTATCGACAACTACATCCCAGTCGATTTCCGGCATTAAATCTCGTCTTTTATAGATTTCATCAAGCATTCTAGGATATTGATCAGTGAGAAGCCCAATTTTAAAGTTTTTTCTCGCGTATTTGATTACAGGCCAAATAGAATTGTTCGGCTCGAATCTTTGGACAAATTCATCTAGAAAGGAGAAACCTTCATCGATCTCTAGACCGACATATTCCCTAAGTTCAACCGCCATTAGGTCTATATCGAAATCAATACATCTCCTTTTTTTATATTTCTCCCAGATTTCATTAAATTTTCCCCTGTTGGACCCGTTAACGCCAATCACCTCTAACATTTCCTCCCATTTATTTGTACCGGAGAAATCAAATAACGTAACTCCTCCGACATCAAAATATATGAATTTGGGTTTTTGCATTTCGTCTCGTGGTTTTCCTAAATTAATGTCATTTATTTGATTCAGATTTCTTTAAATATCTAAGCCAAACTACATCCTTTTTTAATTGTACAACGTCATGTAATTTAAACTCATGGACCGCGCATTCCTTCATCTTATGTTCAAAGACCGAAACTGTGTCTAAATTATTAATTACCAAAGGAATTTGTAACAAGCTGATTTCATCAATAAATTCTTCTGCAAGAATTGCACCATTAGTGATGCCGCCGCCTTCGATAATTAGTCTTTCGATTCCTAATTCTTTTAATTTCGCAAACAGTACTTTAAAATCTATATTTCCTTCCCCAGCCACTATGTAACTTATTTCATTTTCTCGTAAATACTGTAAATAATTCAATGGGGATTGTTTTGTAACAATAATTATTAAATCATAATCTTTATCATTCAGTCGTATCGTTTTTCCCTTCCAACGTAATTTTCCCTTTGTATCAATGCCTAAAGCATAGTTTAATATAGGTCTTGGCAGATAATCCTCGACTTTAAAGCTTCCCGCAGCTTGCGGTAAAGAGATGTCTTGAGTTGAAGAAAACATTTCCATAGTTATTCTTCCAAACAACATGGCCTTGGATTGATAGCTTAATTCTGCCTCCACATATAAATCGAAATAGTCGTCGAAAACCTGTTGTGCCACTTCTTTCCCATTAATTCTACCAAAAGTAATTTTGCCATCAATCGAGGCCATCATATGGCAGACTACATAAGGTCTTTTAGAGGAGAATATAGAGAAATGCTTACTGATTTCATTATCTTCCTCGGTCACTTTGACTAATTTCATACCGACAGCGAGCATAACTTTCTCGGAAGCCACATTTTGTGCGTCACATTCACCTGTTATTTCATAGATATCTGGAAGCGAAAGGCTAAAGTCCAAGAGACTTTTAAGCGCTTCCCGACCATATCCCTTCCCCTGGGAATCTTTATATATTGCATAGCCGAAGTCCATGTCACCTTTTCCTTCCTTTGTAGGTTCACCTATTCCTATCCAGCCGATCATACGATTTGTTTCATTCTCGATAATCGCAAAGTTATAGGTCTTCCGGGGAACTTCATCATTATATTTGATCATTTCTCTTAACCACTCTTCTACTTCTCCTATTGATTTACGTTTGATGTATTCCATATACCTGGTAATTTCTGGGTCAAGGCAAAGTTTAGCCAAATCTTCTAAATCCTCAATTTTGAGGTCCCGAAGAGTAAGACGTGGAGTAGTAAGCTTGAACATGATTAATGGTAACACTTGAAAACAAAGTTGAGAAGGGGACGAACAAGATAAGTGCCTACTTTATAGATTTATACTCACCCGCTAATTGGGAATAATCTTTGAAGATAAAAACGGTAGGCTGACAAAAAAAGGAGGGAACCTCACGCACACTTATATTTAACTTACTTTTGGGGAATTGCCTCACTAAAGATATGGGGGAAACAGTCGCAAAGCGGGACCGATCCCGACCCTTTGAAAAGGGCGGGACAACCTCACGCGTAATTATGTCTAACTTATTTTTGGGGAATTGCCTCACTAAAGATATGGGGGAAACAGTCGCAAAGCGGGACCG
>CAYVIR010000140.1:2156-2876 GCA_964451645.1 uncultured Candidatus Saccharibacteria bacterium
ACGGGACTCGAACCCGCAACCTCACGCGTGACAGGCGTGTGCTCTAACCAGTTGAGCTACAATCCCGCTTTGCGACGACATACAAGCACATTCTAAAAGAACTTTTTGATTATAGCAGAATTTTCACATACTCAAAACTACCTGTCTACCCAAACGTTACAATGGAAATTCAAAAGGAGATTGCACTTAAGGAATTCTAATTGTTGCGGAGAGGACAGCCCCCGGACTTGATCCGGGGGAACCTCCACAGGAACCACCTCAACCCCGTACAACTTCTCTTCCCTCAGTTTACGGGGTAAAGTCCGCGCGTCTGCCGAGTAAAAAGAAAATGCTGGGAACAGGACTTGAACCTGCAACCTCTTGCGAGGACTACCACCTCAAGGTAGCGTGTCTGCCATTTCACCACCCCAGCATTTTCTTTTTATATATTTCATTGTGTAGCGCGCTTGCCCCGCTAATCGAAGATTTTACCGGGTCTGCCATTTCACCACCCCAGCAATTAGGTCTCATCTTCTGACTCGTACTAATTCTGATTTCGCCACTAGCAGAAGTAATTCGAGAGAATATTTTATCACTTTGAAGAGAGAAGGCCAACCTCAAGCAATTATGTTGTCCCATTTCTTTTCCTTATCATTCTATCTAGAAGAACAGTAGCTACTCCACTTATACACGCAATCGTCACATCTGCTGTTGAGAATATGTCCCCTGAATTCTCGGACA
>CAYVIR010000141.1:0-2852 GCA_964451645.1 uncultured Candidatus Saccharibacteria bacterium
AGAATAGGTGCGTTTGCTAGCATGGCCCTAGCAATAGTTAACAACTGTTTTTCTCCTTGGGAGATATTGTCACTGCTTTCATTAAGAATCATATCGTAGCCTTCGGGCAAAGAGTGCACAAAGTGGTCTACCTGTGCGGCTTTCGCGGCTTGCGTGATTTCCTCTTCAGTGGCTTGAGTCTTGCTATATGCGATATTATCTTTTATTGTACCGTTAAAAAGCCAGGTATCTTGTAAAACCATAGCGAATAAAGAGCGTAGATCCGAACGTTTCATATGTCGAATGTCTATCTCGTCTATTGAGATCGTCCCTGAATTCACATCGTAGAAGCGCATTAGAAGATTAACAATAGTAGTTTTGCCTGCTCCCGTGGGCCCCACAATGGCCACTCTTTGGCCAGGCTTAATATCTACAGAGAAATTATTAATGACTGGTTTATCAGGTGAATAGCTGAAACAGACGTTTTGAAATTTGATATGCCCTTTCAGTGGGTCTGGCTTTTCGATCTGTGAAGTCTCTATAGTTTCTTCCTCTTCATCTAAGAGCTCGAATACTCGTTCCGCAGCAGCAGCGGTAGATTGGAGGACATTGGTAATGTTAGCTGTCTGCATCACAGGCTGGGTAAATTGCTGTAGATATTGAATGAATGCTTGGATATCTCCGATTCTGAGTCTGCCATTTATTGCCAGCCATCCTCCTGCTGTGGCGACTGCAACGTATCCCAGGTTTCCAATAAAACTCATGATCGGCATGAGCAGTCCAGATAAGAATTGTGATTTCCACCCGCTATTGTAAAGAGAAGAGTTTATTTTGATAAATTTCCGAATAGACCTTGATTCGTTGTTGTATGCACGGACAATATTATGCGCGGAATAATTTTCTTCAATGAATCCATTTATCTCTCCTAAGGTTTCCTGTTGTTGGCTAAATAGTTTCTGAGACTTTTTAATAATTAGGCCAATAAATACGAAACTGATAGGCAACACTAATATTGCTACTATAGTCAACTGCCAGCTTATAGAAAGCATCATAATCAGAATACCTATTATCGATGTAACAGAGATGATTATCTGTCCAAGACTTTGATTCAAAGTCTGACCTATGGTATCGATATCATTAGTTATTCTGCTTAAAATATCGCCGGTAGAGTTGGAGTCGAAGTAACTTAAAGGTAAGACGTTAATTTTTCTAAAGACCTCTTGCCGCAAACGAAAAGTGACCATTTGCGAGACTTTGCTCATTATCCATGCTTGAAGATAATTCAGTATGACGCTGATGATATAAAATATTATTAACATCATTACAGAGGTCCGAATAGCAATAAAGTCAACTGAAGGCCGTATGGATAAATCAAGCTCATAGATCCTTTCAAGTTGATTATCCGGAATTTGTTCCATTTCGGATTCGGGCATCTTTTCAAGAAAGGTTTTTCCTTTAGTGCCTGGCGGCAGAGTAGTCCCCGTAGGCAAATTCCCTATGATTCTGTCGTATACAGTCATGTCAATAAAGCTGTCTACGAGGTCGTTAGTAATATTCCCTAAGATTTTCGGACTTATTATTGAGAATACCGTACTTCCGATGGCAAATATGATTACGATTGCCAGATTATATTTATACTGATTGAGGTACTTGAGTAATTTCAATATACTGGCCTTGAAATCCTTAGCTTTCATTCCACCGCCCATCAAGTTTCCCATGGGCCCTCTTGCCGGAAATCCAGCAGGACTATTAGTTGGTGCTTTGTACTTATGGTCTTCTTTCATTTAGAGTGCATGTATTTATTAAGCTCAGTTTCCGAGAGCTGAGATCGTGCAATCTCTTGATAAACCTTGCACGTTGTGATTAATTCCCGATGTTTCCCAATTCCTACTATTTCTCCTTGATCCAATACGATAATTTGATCTGCGTGGATAACGGTATTAACCCTTTGTGCAACAATAAGCACTGTTTTCTCCTTTATCTCTTCTTGTAGTGCATGTCTTAGTCGATTCTCAGTTTTATAGTCGAGCGCAGAAAAACTATCATCAAAAATGTAGATGTCAGGATCTTTGACAATGGCCCTGGCTATAGATATCCTTTGTTTCTGGCCACCTGACAGGTTGGTTCCATTTTGTGAAATTGATGTTTGGTACTTTTTAGGAAGTTTATTAATAAATTCCGCCGCTTGGGCTATTTCCGCGGCTTTATGGATTTGGGCGATAGTGGCCCTAGGTGTTCCATAGCTAATATTGTCCGCAATGGTTCCGGAAAAAATGACAGGTTTCTGCGAAATATAGCCGATTTGTGAACGTAAGTCGATTTGACTCAAATCTTTAATATTGATGCCGTCCAGAAGAATTTCTCCGAACATGACATCATAAAAACGTGGAATCAGATTTATCAAGGTAGATTTACCACTTCCTGTACTACCGATAAGAGCCGTAACTTCTCCTGGCTTCGCAATAAAAGAGATGTTTTCTAATACTGGTGTATCAGCTTTATTATAGCCGAAAGTTATATCCCTGAACTTGATCTCTCCTCTTCTGCTGGTAGTAGTTAAAGGTAATTCCGTATCTTTTATAGAAGGGTCAATTTGCAAAACTTCTACAATACGTTTTGCCGATACCATCGCGCGGGGGATCATTATAAAGACGATTGAGATTAATAGAAATGAGATAATGACCTGTATGGCATACTGCATAAATGCCATCATATTTCCGATCCCAAGCTTGTTGTCAACAATGAGATGTGATCCTGTCCAAACGATTCCTACACTGGCCAGGTTTAGAATCAAAAACATCAGAGGCTGCATCAGGCCGACAATTCGGGAAATGAATAGGTTCGTACTTGTCAGTTCTTCGTTAACCGTCGTA
>CAYVIR010000142.1:0-1181 GCA_964451645.1 uncultured Candidatus Saccharibacteria bacterium
ATCTTTATTTCTTTTCTTGCAACTTCAGGGTTCTGTTGTTGCATCTCAACATGATTATGTATGGCCATTGCTGAAAACCATTCAACAATCTTCATACGCAAAGCCAACGAAGCTTCATCCCCATTTCTGGTCAGATCATCGATGGTAACTTCCGCAAAATCTTCCCTACCTCTACGCCTGTTGTAGTCAACCAGAACTGTTTCTTTTCCATATCTGTTTAAATATCTAACGACATTAGGAGTTATATTTAATAAGTTTTTTGCAATGTATGGACCCATAAATTCTCGGACATATTTGTCATTAGGGAATTGACCAATTTCTGGGTAAGGGTTGAGTGAACTGATGAAAATTCTACTATCACCACTGCCCACTCTGGTTAAATCCAAGACAGAATTAAACATCAATGTAAAGTTTCGCATGATATCGGCTAACCTAGCGTTGGTCGGAGCCAGATTCATTTCAATTTCCTCTTCTACCACTTCCCCTGTAACACCGCCATTCGCTCTTAGTTCGGCAGGCCAATCACTCATTGCTTTTTTCAATTCTGCAGAGAATGGAATTCCACCAGGACCAACCCCCACTTCGTTTTCCATCCCTCCTCTATTTGAGGCTACATAAATTGGAGGTTGATAATCGTGCCACTCGATATCCACCATTCTCCAAGGTTGTAGGTAATTCCTATCGATTAATAATTGTTCAGCTTCAACTGGGCCTTGGAAGTGCTTTGGTCTCGTGCTTGCGATGAGATCTATAGAGACTGAGCCATCATCCTTCTGGAATAAGTGTACGATAATTTGTCCATACTCGTTAGTTGGTTCTCCCTCTTGTGGATAATATACAGCCAAATTATGTGACAATAGATCAAAAGGAGTGATAGGAGCACTCTCTATGGCTGAACCATAAGCCTTATGGGTTCCACCTGTCCCTGCATCGAAAAGAAAAGCATAGGCATTCTGTAAAGATGCTTTATAACGTTCATATTCATTTAAGACGATAGGTTCTTGATCCATGAAGATATGTTAAAGAGAAAAATAGTCTTTGGCGAAAGGAGGCACCTTGTCAGTAAAAGTAATTTTCAGTTTTGATTTCTGTCTTGTTCCGACATTTTTTGGGATTTGCCTGTCTGCGCAGGCAGGAACCCCCAACAATTCCGATGGATCTACTATTTCGATACTTCCATT
>CAYVIR010000142.1:1191-2829 GCA_964451645.1 uncultured Candidatus Saccharibacteria bacterium
CGAAATATTTCTTTGACATGACTATAATGAGTACAGCCTAGAATCAAGGCATCGACATTCAAAGAATTAAAATACCTCGAAATTCTTTGTACTTCATATCTCTGTTCATCAACTCTCCCTTCTTCTATATATTTGACCAATTCCTGTTCTGCAGATTGTATAAGCACCTTAGTTTTATCAACACATATACCGTTAATGGCCTCGTAATATGCATTTGTTAATACAGTATATTTTGTCCCTATTAACCCGATTCTTTTTATATTTCCCTTTGAAGAAACAAATTCCGCAGTGCAGGATAACGTGCAAGTTACGAAATCAGACAAGATTCGAGATTTATCCATCTTCAAAAAATTGATACTTGCAGTGTTACATGCAATGCATATCCTCTCTGCTCCTTGCTCTATCAGGTCGTTTATTCTACTCAAAACAATTATTGAAAGTGTGTTCTCATCTTTTTCGCCATATGGGAAGTTTTCTGTATCACCTAGATAAACTATTTCCTTATAACCATTGGCCATCAGTCCCGGTAAGGCAGTTAAACCACCGACTCCGGAGTCAAAAACTCCCACTACCCCACTCCCTTGGTTTTGTAGAATTCTTAATCGAATTGATTTTAAAGCTTTTTCGTAATTCATCTTGAGTATAAAAACAAAAAAACCGCCTTTCGGCGGGTTGGTAATCTAGTCAAGCATTACATCCTCCGCCGAGTTAACGGTTGATAAAGAGGATAAAAATGATTGAATTTAAACTTCTCATTTTCTAAGAAAATTTTACAAATGATATCATAGATATATTAGAAGGACAAAACTTTTATTTAGAAAAAGTTAATTTGCTGATTTCCTTAGAGAATAGGCCTTTGTATAAGCGGAATCCAAAGACTGAGCCTAAAACCTGGGCTAATAAATATACAGGCGACGAAATTGTAAGAGCAATCATCACTGCCGGGTTAAGGAATGCCGCTGAACCGAGTGTTGAGGCCACTGCCAGGCCCATAAATAATGCAATACCAATAACCAGTCCACTCAAAGTGGCCTCAACTTGTTTATAAACTACAGAGGCTACTCCAAAAGCCAAAAGCAGGGTACCTAAGAATTCGGCAATGAAGATCGGAAGCTCCCCTGATACGGCTATATCCGGCGATGCATTAAAATACCTAGCAAGTAATAAAGCGCTAGTGGCCCCTAATAGCTGTGCAATTATATAATTTAAAGCTTCCTTAAGGCGAATTTGTTTAATAGAAAGTAAGCCAATTGTTACTGCTGGATTAATATGGCATCCTGAAATACTTCAAATTGTGTAGACAAATAAAGCCAGCATTATAGCGGCAAGTGTGGGAGTAGCAATAGCAAAGCCGAATATAATCGAACTCGACACAATCAGTGCCAGAAAAAATGTCCCTATATATTCTGCAAAGTATTTCCTCAGGTTTGTGATATTAATTTGCATATAGAACAAGGTAAGATTTATTAATTAATAGATACCAGTATCTTGAGCCAAAGTCAATTTATTGATCAGCATGCTTAGAAGCTCTATAGATAATTTTACACTTGGCTCAAAGCTATCTAGATAGAGAAATTCAAGGGAAGTGTGTTCCCCACCGCCTGATGGCCCTAAATAATCTATACTGGCCATCTGAGG
>CAYVIR010000143.1:0-2799 GCA_964451645.1 uncultured Candidatus Saccharibacteria bacterium
AACTTGTGAGGAGCTGTGGGATCTATTCATTTTTATCCCGCACTTTTGTAAAAGTGTAGGCTACTTCGGGTTTATCCTATAATGCATTTCGCTTTTCCAAGATCTAGAAATCATTCAGTCTCAATTGTGCAAGCGTTCTCCCATATTTCGACTACACGAGCTTTCACAAGATAAAAAGCGATGACCTATTTTTAACATCTTCCCGTCATACTTCAGGTTTAAAAGGAGATGAGTTAAAACTCCTATTTACCTTCTTTCTCCTCTGTAATTAAGCTATGTAGAGCTTCTTTCTTTATCCTGATTGTAACCGGCCTATCTTTGGGTCTGAATATTTTCTCTTCTATTGCCTGTTCGAAATCTTTTCTTAAATTTTCTCTTTCTTTCTCATCCAAAGACCTTTCCAATTTTAGAGCCCTAGATATAGCTTTTTTCTTGATTGCCATATCAAAAGCTTCCATACTCATGGTAATATTTGCCCCTCTTCCTTGCAACTTTGATCTGGGATCTACTTTGACCGAACCATCGGGAAGTTTTACAAGACGCATTAGTTCATTCTTAGGTTTCTTCTCACCGGTAGCAATACATGTCCTAACAGGAATGTGTTTTATTTTACTTTGTTTTCTCTTCATCTTTTTCTTCGGCTTTTTCCACTTGATCAATTACTGTTTCGGTGGGTTCTTCGATTACAGGCGATTCTTTTGTTTTCTTCGTTTTCCTAGTAAGAGATTTCTTCACCTTTCCTATCTCGTTATCCCCTACTAAAGCTTCTTCCCTTAACCTTCTTGACTCTGCTAGCCTTTGCCTTTGTTCCTCATCAAGCTGATTCTGGTTTACTTCTACCGTTTCTCCTTGAATATCAATGCTCCATCCCGTCAATTTAGCTGCTAATCTGACATTTTGGCCATCTCTTCCGATTGCCAAGGATAATTGCTCATCTGGGACAATAACCTCCGCTTCTTTCTTTTTCTCATTTTTAATAGTGACTTTTATTGCTTGTGCAGGACTTAGTGCGCTTGCAATAAAATCGGGGATCTCAGGGGCAAACGCAATAATATCAATCTTTTCCTCATGATTCCCAAACTTTAGTTCATTCATGATGGCATTGATTCTTACTCCTTTCTGCCCGACGCATGAGCCGATAGGGTCTACTCCCTCCACTGTAGATTCGACTGCCACTTTAGATCTTGATCCAGCCTCTCTTGCAATCGCCTTTATCACAACCGATCCAGATACTATTTCAGGGACTTCTAGTCTAAAAAGTGCTTCCAGAAATCGAATATCCGATCTTGAAACGATCAATTGCTTACCTCGAGGAGTCTCTCGTATTTCTTTAATTAATACCTTCAGCCTAGTCCCGCTTTTATAGAATTCAGATTGGATTCTATCTTCCTGAGGCATAACTGCAGTTGCCCTTCTTATTTCAAAAATCACATTATCTCCATCCATCCTTTGTACCACCGCATATTCTATCTCTCCCACATGTCCAGTAAATTCTGCCATAACTGCATTCTTCTCTGATTCTCGAATTTTTTGAAGAATAACCTGTTTCGCCGCTTGTGCTGCCACTCTGCCGAAATCCCCACTAGGGGTTATGTCAACTTGAACATGATCCCCCACTTTTAATTTTGGTTCAATATTTTGAGCCTCCTTCAAAGAGATTTGCGTTTTGGAGTTCGTTACTGTCTCAACGACTTTTTTATCACCGAAAACAGAGATGGAACCATTGCTCTCATCAATTTCCACTTCTACATTTTCAACTTCTTCCTCAGGATAATCTTTCCGGAAACCGGTAACAATAGCAAGCTTGATGGCGTCTAGCACTTCATTTGGATCAATGTTCCTCTCAGCGGCTATTTGGTTAACTGCCACCATGAAATCTGTCTGTAGCCCCATTTTACTTTATTAATATTTAATATTATTGCTATAAAAAACAAAAGTGAGCTATTTCGCCCACTCCTTATAACAACATTCTTATTTATGATATCAAAAAACAGACTAATTCACAATAAACTACCTGCGTGTTTTTATGTAGCTCGCCCAATTCATTTTCAACCATCTTTTAGAATAGTCATAGACATCTTTTAAATCTCTTTTAACCATCTCTTTTCTAATTATCCCTCCCTTGTGAGGATGATCATATAATTGTTGCAAAGGGGAATGAAACCCATGAGAATAATGAACCATCTCATGTGCAATGGTCCCCATGACTACTTTATCGGGAATCTCTTCATCTTTAAAATAACCAGTTATATTAATCAGGCTTATTCTCTTGTCATCATAGTCTTCATTTAAGTTTCTAAGCAGATTTTTCACTCCCCTGGTATTAGTTTTTGCCCATGTTATACAGCCAAGTTGTCTATAGGACTTTTTCCCGAATTTGATTATAACTACATTCTTCCGTGGGACATCTACGAAGAAATTTTCCCAAAGATAATAGAGCTTTTCTGCAAGATAGTTATCATCACGCATCGAAAAAAAATAACTGCTATACTATAGCAAATCTTTATTAAACCATGCTACGTCGAGTAAAAAGCATAAATCTCAAGTACAGAATTAAAGGTTTTTTTTCTTTTAGCAGAAAAAAAATAATTTCGATGCTACTTTTCTTCATCGGACTGATATGCTTTCCTACTCTTTTACTCAATTATACAGTCAAAACTGAGTACGAAGATAAGATTTATTCTAATGATCAACTTAGTAATATCCCCGAGATTCGAGTGGGGATCGTATTTGGGGCAGGAATAAATAACGAAGGACAGTATCCAAGTTTGATTCTTAAAGATCGATTAGATACTGCGG
>CAYVIR010000144.1:0-2710 GCA_964451645.1 uncultured Candidatus Saccharibacteria bacterium
CTGGAGTTTTGACCACATTTACATTCTTCATTGTTTCTATTGTAAAAATTAAACTTGCTTCACAAGCAGTTCCTTAAAACCCGTCGAAGGGTCTCTCTCACTTAGAAAATGTAAATCCGGGAAGGCCAGTATCATTAATTCGACTGTAGTTTTGACTATAGAGCCTTCACATAGATGGCCGCCAAATACCTGGCCATCTATGTCAGCTCCGGCGATATGTATATGGAGATGACTCCCATATTCCCCGATTGTTCCAATTAATGATACAATCTCTAGTTTTCCATATTCTTTAATAACTTCCCTGCCCATAGAAGCGTCTGTACGGACTTTCATCGTGGTAAGACTTCCGACTGCATTGATAATGCAGCCAGAAGTAATTTTATTAATTTTTGCCAGACATGCTATCTCCTTTTTTAAGTCATCTTCGGGACTGAGTCTTTTTACGATTAAGCCAAAATTATTCATTGCTTATGATTAGATGTTGCTATAATCTCCAAAGTTCACCTCCTTCTTCGCCTCTTCCCAAATACTATTTGTATATATCTCGTCAATTGTTATGGGCTCTCCTTCTTTGACCTCCTTCACGAATGACTTTGCGATTTCTACTGTGTTAGTAAGTTTATCCTTGTCTATATAAAATAGTCCTTGTTCTGTCCCGGCATCGGCCACAAATAACTTTGCCATAACGGCCATGCTTTTAATTTGGTGAGGCCTTGCCGTGACGTCATTCTCAGTAAAGTCCATGCCGATGAGGTCGATTGCTTCTTCTTGATGCAATATTGCATAGTCCCAGCCTTTCATACTTGCTCTAAGAAATCTCTCTAATACCTCTTTATTTCCCTCCAGATAAGCTTTACGTACGAAAAGCCCATCTTGTAGCATACCTGCCCCTGATTCCTCTAAATCAAATATAGTCAAATCTTCAGGTTTTAGGCCAGATTCGTAGACAAGCTCTAATTCGTTGTATTTCATTGCTGACGCAACATCAATTTCGTCGTTTAAGAGCTGGTTCATATCGAAAGCCTGGGAAATAATTTCTACATCTTTGTCTCGGTCAAGGCCATTCTTTGCTATAAAGGCAAATGGCTCTGTTTCATTACCTCCGGGCCATACTCCAATCTTTTTCCCTCTAAGATCCTCAGGCGTTTCTATCCCTGATGATTTCTTTGCCACCAGCACCATCCCAGTGCGTTGTAGTCCTTGCCCAATATTGACGAGTTCCTCCCCCTTGGCTATGGCCGGTAAGACGTTCCCTGTCCATGCGACTGCAATATCTGCATCGTCGGCCACCAGGACATCAACTGGGTTTATTCCCACCCCACCTGATTTTATTTCTACTTCAAGATTTTCTGCCTCAAAGAATCCCTTTTTGTCTGCTACAAAGTATCCCGCAAATTGAGCCTGGGGTACCCACTTTAATTGTAAGACAAGCTTGTCCTTGGTACCTTCGGGCGCGGTATTGGATTTATTGTTATAGAGATATATTCCGCCTACCACTATTATGGCAAGTACTATCAAGGCCATCCACTTGCCTGGAGATTGTCGTCCCTCTGACATTTGTCTAAGTTAAAAAATAAAATATCAACCCCATTTTATAAGGGTTTTTCTAAAGCAACTTATTAAGCAGTAAAATAACGATCCGACGATTATTATTAGAAAAATTGCCGCCCAGACAAGAGGTAAATCATAAAATCCTTTTCTTGCAAGGATGAACTGGCCTATCCCGCCGTGGGCTCCGAAAAACTCGCTGACAATAGCGGTACTCATAGCATTTATCACATTGATTTTTAAGACGGTTAATATTGCAGGGAGACTACTAGGAAATATGAGCTTAAAGAAATTATTGGTCCTCCCGGCGTTATATGTGGAAAATAGTCTTCTATAATCTCCATTTACCGAGGCAAATGTCGACGTAGAGACCAAAAGCATCGGGAAAAAACATAAAACTGCAACAATTAATACTTTTGCATTCTGATCAGTTCCGATGAAACCTCCTATTATGGCAGCTAGTGCGATTAGGGGGATGGCATTTATAATTACCCCTAGGTCTATTACAAGTCTCGAGAGGTGGCGTATGGAATAGACGCCTATAGCTAGTAAAATCCCCATCAAGTTGCCTATAAACCAACCATACACCGCCTCTTCTAGGGTGAAAGTTAATTCTTTTAAAAGCAGATGAATATTGTCTCGAATGGCCGGAAGAATGAGGCTTGGTGGGACCAGCACTATTGAGCTTATATCCCTGTATTTTACAAATAATTCCCAAGCCACCAGACAGGAAAGGACTGATAGACAAATTAAAGCGCTATTCTTAATTTGCAGTTTTTTCATTAAAGTCATATTCATTCTCAAGTAACCTCCTGATTTTATTTACGTAATTGAAGAATTTTATAGTGTTCATTTCCTTTCTTCTTGGATAATGAAGTTCGATTGGTATTATATTTTTCAGAGTTCCTGGTTGTTTGGTCAGGACTACAACCCTTTGACCGAGATAGACAGCCTCCTCAATACTATGAGTGACAAAAGCGATAGTTTTTTCAGTTTTTTCCCATAACTTTATCAATTCATCATTCATTTTCCTCCTGTTTATTTCGTCTAGAGCGCCGAAAGGCTCGTCCATTAGAAGTATGTCAGGATCATATGCAAGTGCTCGGGCAATGGATATTTTCTGTTGCATACCTCCCGACAGCTGGTCAGGGTGATATTGAGC
>CAYVIR010000145.1:0-829 GCA_964451645.1 uncultured Candidatus Saccharibacteria bacterium
AGCATTAAACTCCGTGGAGCTTTCAATAGCTGTAACTAATTGAGCTATTTCTCCTAGGGCGGTAGTGGGGGTCGCCAAAGTAAAACTATCTAGGGATTGCCTCATAGTACTTGCTGATGCTTCGACAGAAAAGTTCTTTTTTAATAAATCCCTCTCTACACTATCAACCATTCCATCTATTTCTGCCAAAACGTCGTCGATGGTCTAATGTCCTGCCCCTATACGCTGTCGGTATTCATCAGCCCTATGAGAAACTTTTTCACTTAATGCCCTTCTAATTCCCAAAGCATCTTCAGGAGCTCTAGTAGACAGTGTGGCATCTAAGATAGCAGTTGTCGTGGTAGCAGTCCCGGGAGGAGGATTTAGGAATGCATCTGCTTCTCTAGAGTATTTTGCAGATTTAACTATATTTCCAAACTTTGCCTCAACAAGGTTTCTTAAATCCGGATTATTTATGGAATTAAGCCTCGCCTCTATACCGGAAGGAGAAAGTGTTCCTGCATCTAAATCGCTTTGAATGGACTTTGCAATATCTGCAACCCTTTCATACAGAATTCTTTTAACACCCTCGGCAGTTTCTTGACTAATTTGATTAGAAGTCCTATGCGCATCGACAGTAGCGAGCAGTGCCGGAATAGTCATTGAGCCCGAGTTAGCAAGATCAAGGAATAATCTTTCTGAGATCTTTAATCTTGCAGCGTTCTTTTCTGTAGCTGTCAGGTCGGCAAGGCCGACATCCTCAGTAGTAGTGCCGGGAACAACCGCGGCAGCTGCATCAGTAATTCTCTTGTCTGCCATTCTCTGATCTTGTGCTCTCGCTGCTCCTCTT
>CAYVIR010000145.1:839-2683 GCA_964451645.1 uncultured Candidatus Saccharibacteria bacterium
TATTTAATGCGGCAAAAGCCTTTGCCGCATCCTTAGGAGCTACACCTACTCCTCCCAGAGTGGCTACTATTGCATCAAGCTCATTATTTATTCTCATTCTTTGATCATGTGGAAGATCTGTGCCAAGCTCCGTTAATTGCGTGTCTACGAAACCACGTAATTCTCCTACAGAGCCCGGAGCTGGGGATGGGGATAACGGTATAGTTGCAGGAGCGGTAGCTGCCATATTTAATCTTTAATATATTTATCAATAATACTTGGATCTTTCTTAATTGCTTCAAACAATTCTTCTGTTACCAGCTCCTTTTCTACTGCCTCATCAAATGCTAAAAGAATTTGTGTCAGTTTTTTGGGTTCAAAATGATTATTTTCTTCGCATACCTCTACAAATCTTCGTAATACTTCATTTCTTATTTTCTTCCCAGAAATAACGGTCTTTTTTGGCAAATGCAGATCTTCAGTATCACCCTTTAATATTTTAAGTAATGCGGCTGTTGGGTCACTTGTCGAATGATGTTGTTTACTATCCATTTAAGAAATTTATTAACTTAACAAAGTGTAGAGAAAATTCTAAAACACTGCAAATATTTAGTTAATTTTATCACCATAATCAGTTTTCGTGTTGTGAAAATGTGAAAGGACGCCAATGCCGCTTTCAGTTGAGATATATAGGATATTCCTTGATTATAAATGCAACCCCGCCCTCCCCCTGCAAAAGCAGGGGTCTGTGAGGGCGGGGTTGTTCTGGCGATCCCGCAGTGCGGGACAGGTGACCTTCTAATCAGCGTAAGCTGACATTTTATTAAGCTCAGGGATCCTATCCTGCCAGGTCACTTGTGCGCATAAAAAAACCCCCTCTTTCGAGGGGGTTTTTAGTCTGGCGATGACCTATTTTCCCAGACCGTTGCCAGTCAAGTATCTTCGGCGCTGCAGCGTTTCACTTCTCTGTTCGGGATGGTAAGAGGTGGGACCACTGCGCTACAATCACCAGTCCCGCCTTCGTACAGAGCTACGAAAGTAAGACTAATGATCGTAATTTATTTTAACTTTTAAAAGAACACCCAAAGCGGGATCAAAAAGCTTTCTTTTCAACTACGAAATCTGGTGTCCCGGACTTGATCCGGGACCCAAATTCTTAAGTAGTTGTTGACTGCTTTTTAGGCGATGTCTGGTGCCCTGAATTTCATCCAGAGCATACTTATTAAAGAACTGTCCTCTATTACTTATTTAGAGGGCGGAACTATTCTAATTCATGGAGGTTTGTTTTGTCTAGATTTTCTTCCTACCTTGTCCTCCCCCGCCTAAGCGGAAGTGAACATTCCGTAACACTGTTACGGGATTAATTTACATTCAATAAAATTTCCTTAAGTTTACGACTTATTAGTTTCTCCTCGGCTAAACCCCTTACGGAGCTTACACCTAGAGCCTATCAACCCAGTAGTCTTCTGGGAGTCTTGTCTCCCGCCCTCAAAATCAATAAATGTATACTTCAGTCTTTTCTTAAGACCAGTATATGCCTTTCCAAAATATTTCAGACGCTTTTCACGAATTATTGCATCATGATAATTGGCATAAATCTCAACATAAATAATCTTCCAATCATTACTTCTGGAAGTATATTTAGAAAGACCCGCACAATGCTCTTCATATCTGAGTTTCAAATTTGAAGTAAAACCAATGTAATTACGGTTTAACTTTTTAGATCTAAGAATATAGACATAGTACATATTAGTTCGTTTATATAACTACTTTATGTAGAATATCTGAATTTATTAACTTTGAGGGCGGGAAAAAGAATTCTCATCTTGGGATTGGCTTCACGCTTATATGCTTTCAGCGTTTAT
>CAYVIR010000146.1:0-2616 GCA_964451645.1 uncultured Candidatus Saccharibacteria bacterium
CTACAAGATCAACCTGAGGAATCCGAAACAGTTGAAAAAGAACCTGTTAAAATTAAGACTACGGAATTGAAAAAAAAGAAACGCAAAAAGACCGTGGAAACAGATGATAAAGAGATTTTAGAGAAAGCGAAGAAAATTATTATTGCTGATATACGCTTTAGTTCTAAGGTAAAGAAGCTTCTGATTGATGAAGGTTACTCTACTCTAGCTGACATTATTGAAGCGGGTATAGCTGAAATCAGTAAAATTAAAGGCCTAAATGATAGTGAATTAAAAAGGATCGCTAAGGTTATTACGACATTTATTAATAGCATATAAATATGACAACAATTAAAAGAGCTTTCAAGAATACGTGGAAACAGATCCGAAGAAGCGGTTGGCTGGCAGTAGCATCAGTTTTCGTGATGACTTTGGCTTTCTTCATTTCTTCTATATTTATTATGATAGCTTATACTTCGAACTTATTTCTGAAGTCTATAGAGAATAAACCACACATATATGTATTTTACAAATCTGGGACTTCCGAGGAAGAGATTGTAAAGAAGAAAGAAGAATGGTCCAGTCTTCAAGAGGTCTCAGCTGTAGAGTATACCAGTGAGACACAAGCACTAGATGAATTTAAAAGTGTTCAAGAGAGAGTTAATCCGGATATAGCCGAAACAATTAGATCAAACGTACTGCCACCGAGCCTTGGAATAAGATTATTTTCAATCTCAGATGCTGATAGTATTATTTCTAAAGTTACTCAAGAACAGGAGACCAATAAGAATATATTTGCTATACGTTTTAGTAAGGAGACTATAGATACGATTAGTACATTGTTCTACTGGCTTCGACTGGGCGGCGGAATTATTATGGGCCTCCTCCTAGTTGTCATATTTTTCTTTACACTTTTGACAGTAGAATTCAGGACTTTCATTAGATCGGAGGAGATAGGCATTATGCAACTTGTCGGTGGAAGTTTGTGGTTTATCCGTCTACCGTTCATTTTAGAAGGAATGATGTATGGGTTCATAGGTTCTATCATTTCTACATTGAGTTTATATCTTTTTGGTTATTATGTTTTGATTGTCCAAAGGGATTCAAATGCAGTTTCATTTATCTACAATCTATTGGGAGGGCTGAACTGGCCGTCAATAGGCGCTATAGAGTTATTTGGTGGTGTAATATTCGTTGCCGCTTTTGGAGCAATAGTGGGCAGTTTCAATAGTTTTGTAGCTATACGACGATACATCAATTAAGTATGCTATACTGATAATAAGCATATGAATATACTGCCGAGATATAAAAATTTTCAATTTCTCTCTAGGATAGCCTGTATAATTATAGTTGTCTTCTCCATTCCTGCATTTGTTTTCCCTTCAATTGCTTCGAGCCTTACACTTGAAGAAGAATTAACTCAGGTAAAAAAAGAATTAGAGTCAATCAGGAACAATAAAAAAATACTTGAATCTGAGATAGATAAAGAAAAGGCTCTACAGAATAATTATGATCGCGAACTGATTAGTCTTAAGAATAAAATTAACCTACTAGCCAATAAGATAGATGAAAAAAAGCTTGTTATAAAAGAATTAGAGCTAGAAATTGATCTCTTAAGTAATAGACTGATTGAAACTAAAACTGAAATTTCGACTGCAGAGGATGAACTGACTACATTAGAAACAGAAACGAATAACAGGTTGATTGACATCTATTTATCTCAGAAAACTTTTTCAGACATAAATATTTTGATTAATCCCGATGGTCAAGCGGATATTGTGAAGTTTAATCTTTATCATAATTCTATCCAAGATGCTACTAACTCACTAGTTTCCAGCTTAAAGGAAAAAAGGATTCTGCTAGAACAGAAGAAAGTCTCCCTAGAAGAAGATAAAATTGCTGTACAACGAGATGAGACGCAATTGCAGGAAGAACTAGTGGCGCTTGAAAAGGACGAGGCGGAATTGGCAGCACAGAGAAGTACATTCTTTGCCAAGAAACAACAGAGTGTGGCAAAGGTCGAGGATAACTCGAATGTTATCATTGATTTGACTGCAGATGAAAAAGAGTTAGACCAGAAATACAATCAAATAATTGCACAAATACTTGCTCGAGGTGAGTTAGCGAACGGATTCCCGGTAAAAACGGGAGATTTTTTAGGTTATGAGGGTTGGACAGGATATGTCATCCCGGCCGATGTGAATGGCCGACACTTACATTTCATGGTGTATTCAAATGGTGGCTTCCAAAACCCTTGTGCATATCTTCCCGCCGGTTCTTATACGAACTGTGGGGGAAGTGGAGAACTCTCTATTCCCATAGCACCCAGAGGAACCTTGACGAGTGGATTTCGGTCTCCCAATAGACCTACTCATAATGCCATAGATATTGCTGCTGGGGGAGGTACTGTCATTGCAGCCCAGTCCGGTTATGTATACTTTGGCTACGAAGCATGTCCATCGTGGGCTGTATGCAATAACGGTCCGGCTATTTGGGCCAAAGTATGTGAAGTAAATGGATGTACGAGTGGTACTAGAACGCTTTATTATCATCTTGCTTGTACTTCCGAATCGCCAGAGTCATCCCCTCGAGGATGTAAACGATAATTTTTCATAAATTCCTCATAAAATTAAGCTA
>CAYVIR010000147.1:0-2575 GCA_964451645.1 uncultured Candidatus Saccharibacteria bacterium
CTTTTTCAATTTATGAAATAGTAAAGCTATTAACAGAGGGCGATAGAAAAGCAGCGCTAAAAGCTGTGATAATTATGACTTTTTTTACTATAGACATTTTATATTCAGCAGTTCTTCTTAGGGAACAAACGATAATTATGTTTTTAATTCTTGGGGGTGCATATAGTCTGCCTCCCTTCAGGTTAAAGAAGCGTCCTTTTCTGGATTCTATTAGCAATATTTTCTACGTTTTCCCTGCATTTGGAGGCTATCTATTGACTCAGGATTCAATTCCAAATTTTCATTCAATAGTATATTTCCTGTTTTTCCCTGTTGCTATGCATTTGTATTCTGCAATTCCCGACATAGAGGCTGATAGTAAAGCTAAATTGAAAACTTCTGCAGTAGTATTCGGTCCTACTGCCTCTTTAGTAATATGTAATGTTTTATGGTTAATTTTTGCACTTGGCATAATAAACTTTGGGGTGTATTTCCCCTGGACTTTGGTTCTATTGGTATATCCAATACTTCCCTTATTGAACTTAAATATGAAGAGTTTTCCTGTAAGTAAAACCTATTGGTATTTACCACTAATAAACTTTGTTTTGGGATTCGGTTTTTCAATGTTGATTATTTTCAATCTCTATGAATAACAAAAAATCAGGACTGGAGTTATTCTCAGTTTTAATTATCAATATTATCTCTGCATATTCTGTTTTTTTACTCAAAGAGAAAGAGTCTTTCTCTATTATTCTTCAGATTATAATTTTCGTTCTGGCATTAGCAGTAGTCGTCGTATTTACTAAGACAAACAAGTCTGGATTAAAAAAGTTATTGTTAGTCTTTCTTCTTCTTGGCTTCTATGGACTGTTCATAGAGTATTTAAGTATAAAAACCGGCTTCCCTTACTCAAAGTTTGAATACGGAGATAATATGGGTTACAAAATAGCAGGAATTGTTCCCTACTCTGTCTTTTTAATCTGGCCTAGCCTGGTTATTGCTGCTATCTCTTTTTCTCAAATATTTTCTAGCTCCATTCGAATGAGGCTTCTTATAAGTGCCATTATATTGATAATGCTTGATTTAGTCTTTGATCCTGCAGCTACGAACATGGGCTTGTGGTTATGGTATAGCGCAGGTAATTACTACGATGTCCCTTGGATTAATTTTTTAGGATGGGGCTTTTCTTCCACTATATCGGTGTTGCTTTTTTATTTGTTTTTTAGAAAATTAATACAAAATAAATATTTAAACTACATATTTCTGGGAAATTTATTAATATGGACAGTTATGTGTTTGTTAATGAGGCTTGAAGGACCATTTATGATCGGCTCCAGTATTTCAATATATTCGATGTTTAAATTATGTAGAAGTTATGAATAGTACTAAAACATTAAAAGTTGCAATAATTGGATCAGGTTTTGGAGGTCTTGCTCTAGCAAATAGGCTTCAGGGGAATGGTTTTCAAGTTACAATCAAAGTAGGTGGTCATGCATACCAGAAGATCATTAATGGCTATACTTTCGACATGGGACCATCATTGATAACAGCCCCTGAAATAATTGATGAGGTATTTACTATTGCAGGTTTTAATCGGAAAGAATTCCTTAAGTATATTCCGTTATCTCCCTATTATCGAATATATTTTCACGATAAAACCTACATTGACTATAGTGGGAATTCGGACAAAATGAAAGAACAGATATGTGCTTTTAGTAGTCATGACGCTATTGCTTACGATAGATTTATGAAATATTCAGAAAGCCTTTATAATATCGTTATCAGGGATGGACTTGGTTCTCAGCCCTTTCTAAGTATGGCTGATTTCTTTAGGGCCGCTCCTAAGATAATTCGGACTAAAGCATTTTTGCCCTGTTATCAAAATGTCTCATTCTATTTTAAAGACTTTAGAACAAGGTTTATGTTTTCTTTTCATCCTTTATTTATTGGTGGTAGCCCATTTAATTCTCCTTCCTTATATTTGATGATTCCTTATTTGGAAAAAATCGGTGGAGTTTGGTTTACGAATGGAGGCATGTACTCGGTAGTTAAAGCTTTCGAGAAAATCTTCTTACTAAATAATGGAACAATCAAAACTGGAACAGAGGTTCTAAGTATATTGACGAAAGACAAGAAAGCAATTGGAGTTGAAACGACAAAAGGAAAGGAGATGTTTGACTTGGTCGTATCCAACGGACACTTTGCACATACGTATATGGATTTACTAAAGAGTACAAACTTGATGAAATGGAATAAACAAAATGTCTTAAAAATGAAATACTCTATGAGTTGTTATTTGCTATATCTGGGTGTAAAGAAGAAGTATCCGCAGCTTAAGCATCATACTTTAATTCTTAGCGATAGGTATAAAGAACTAATTAAGGATATCTTCAATAGAAAAGTCTTGGCTGAGGACTTTTCTATGTATCTACATGTTCCTTCTATTACTGACCCAACGATGGCTCCTAAAGGGTGTGAATCAATGTACGTATTAATACCTACACCAAACCTTGAAGGAAGAGTTGATTGGAAAATCGAAAAGGATCGCTTTACGAACAAAGTAATTGATTTCCTAGAGAATGATTTCGGATTGAGT
>CAYVIR010000148.1:0-487 GCA_964451645.1 uncultured Candidatus Saccharibacteria bacterium
GAAGCTATTTAAGGATGCCATTCGCCAAAAGAGTTTAACATGGGATGAATACCTCAAGATCATAGGTGGGAAGGAAAAGCATGAACCGGGAGGCAACTATCCCATCGACCCCATTGCAGCCCGAATGGCGAAAGATGCCGGCTTAAAATTTGTTATAACCGCAGGCGACGATCTGACTAATTTTGCCAATTATCTAGCAGGAAGAGAATACACTGGGACCGAAGTTTCTTGATTAGTGCTATCGGCCTATCTACAACTATATTTAAAATTACAATTATTAGCCATATGCTAAAGAAATTAGAGAAATTCTGTGTCAACTTTCTTCTATTATGGGTGGTGATAAGTACAATGCCAGGTGTTGAGAGCCCCAATGGGTCGGTAGGATATCTACTTACAGGCAGTCTATTTGGACTATTGATACTGTCCCTTCCCGGGGTTCTTAAGTTCTTTAAATTTCCTCAAAACGGTTGGGCGAAACTATTTGTCG
>CAYVIR010000148.1:497-2518 GCA_964451645.1 uncultured Candidatus Saccharibacteria bacterium
TATTTGTCGGTACTGCTCTTACATACATACTTTTGTCCCTTATTTCAAGATTTACCCCAGATGTTCTTACTATCAAAGAGGGATTTGTTGGGGGTTTTGATTTTATTTGGTTTACTACGCCTCGAATTCTTTCCTTACCCTCAACATGGAGTGTCATCGGGTTTGTTTCTCTAATATCGAATATATGTAGTATAATTTTACACTTCCTCAATAAGGGGAGATTATAACTCACTATATCGAAATATGGATATCAGTCAAATCTTAAATATTGCATTTATAGTAGTCAGTGTTTTACTAGTGATTTTCATCTTACTCCAACAACAGGGGTCTGGATTAGGTACCATATTCGGGGGTTCCGGTGGTGGGGAGAGCTATAGGTCGAAGAGAGGCGTAGAAAAACTCTTCTTTAATTTGACCATTATCCTCATTGTCATGTTTATATTTATAGGCTTGAGTATTGCTGTTACAAGTGCAAGTTAAAAAATGCTATTTATATTACAGGCATTACAAAATCTGATTTATGATATCAGAGGTTATTTGTGGTCATTCCCGGAGTCAGTTTTTGTTGGCAATTCTTCTCCTTATAGAAAGGTATCCGAAATCTACCGACAGTCAAGGCCATTTAGTCATTTCTTCTCAGTTTTGCTTGCGGTAGTAATCCTTGTATCTTTGATCTCTAGGGACGTAGATGCATATTTTAAAATAAACACGCACTCGTTTGTGGAAGGGATCATTGTAGGTGTAGACAGTAATGGCCAGCTAAGACAACTAAACAGGATAAGCCCTTTAATAGTTAGCGAAATTCAGTTAGAGAAAGATTTGTCGGAATTAATATACGAAAGCCTCATAATTATCGATCAGAAAGGAGAAATTCGGAAACTTCTTGCAGAGGATTATCAAATACTTGACGAGGGAACGCGTTTTCGTTTTACGCTCTTGCCTGGAGTGTATTGGCACGATGGGGAAGTTCTGACATCAAGGGATGTAGAGGCCACTTTTAAATTATTGCAGCAACTCGAAAATTCTCCAGAGACAAGTACTATCCATTCTAGAGCGAGCATCAACCTCACTTTGAAGGTGATTGATGATAGAACGTTTGATTTCTCTTTTAAGGAAAACGCCGTTCTTCCGTCCTTTTTCGAGGCCATTAGCTTCAAGATTTTACCGGCACATTTGCTTGATGATTTAAATCCCCAAAATGTGAACTCATCTGACCCTATAATAAATAGGAATCCTGTTGGGACTGGACCATTTAGGCTTCAAAAAGTTGAATCGGAATCAATTACCCTGAGAAAAAATCCTAAATATAGGAATAATATTCTTCTAGATACACTGAAGTTTGATTTATTCCCTAGCGAAATAAGTGCCGTAAATGCTATTAAATCTGGCCAGGTACATGGATTAGCGGGTGTTTCGATCGACTTTTTGCGAGATCTTCAGAGCAACCTAGCCACCCAAATACTTACTAGTGAGGTTATATACAATCAATACTGGGCATTATATTTTAATACGGGGGAGGAGTTGTTTAGTGATATAAAAATTCGTCAAGCGATTACAAGTGCAATAAACAAGAACTTGATTGTTGACTCTTTGCTAGGATATGCAGAGGAATCAGTCGGTCCTATTCCTATAAGTTCGTTTGCTTATGCGGACGTGAATAGATTCTCCTATGATTCATCGAAGGCCAATGAACTACTGGAAGAAGCCGGCTGGACTTTGCCTGCAACAGGAATAGTTAGAGAAAAAGAGGGGAAACAGCTGGAGTTTGATCTCCTGTATGTGGAGAACGTTGATAGAGAGAAGATCGTATCAGTGATCCAACAGGACCTGGCGGAGATAGGTGTAAGTGTTAAAGCAGTCCCCATGTCCCTAGCCCAGATAAGGGATCAACATATCATCCCCAAGCAATTTAGCACCATATTGTTTGGGGTCCAGACTTTTATCGACCCGGATAGATACGAACTTTTCCATAGTAGCCAAATCAATCATCCCGGCCTCAATATTAGTTCTTATAGGTCCTC
>CAYVIR010000149.1:0-2518 GCA_964451645.1 uncultured Candidatus Saccharibacteria bacterium
CGTGATCCTCCATCCTTCCTGTCGACATCTCAGCCAATGCGTGCAGGGCTTCTCGTTCCGGATTATCTCCAGTGCCGCCCACATATCTCTCCCAGTCATCACCAAACCGCTCTGCCAGCTCCTCTCTTATTTGTTCTAGGTGACCATGCACTATAGCTGCGCCACCTCCCGCAGCAATTATAACGCCAATCGTGATACCAGCAAGCCGAAGTAGATTAAGGGATTTAGTTATTCTAGCCCTCTCCTCATTTGTTAAGCCACCATAATCTATCGCGGAGTTGTCGAGGAACCCTTCTCGTTGAGATTCGTCATAAACTGAGACTGCATTTATAATTGAAGCATCTGCCGCTGTCATTGCCCCGGTTTTTATTGCATTTTGTTCTTCTTCATAAAGTGTTTCTAATCGCTCTTGTATCTTATCTAGGAAATCTCTTACTGTATAGTTTGTACCTTGAGTTTCGTTTATATTTTTAACAAAACCTTTAATAGATTTAATTCGAGAAACACTATTAAAATTATATATGTTATAAGCTTCTGATACTGTGATCCCTATAGTATCGTCCTCTCCAAGAAAAATTCTTTTTTCTTTAGCCTTCTCTGTAGGCACTAGAGTCCGACCCTGCAAAGAAACGTAATTCGCGGCTAATTTTTCAAGTGAGAGAAAATCGACAGCGGGAATATCATTCGTGGAATCTCTTTGTTCTATAGAGAGATCAACTATATCTTCAAAACCCATTGAGGGATGGGCAAGATGATTCCCCAACATCAGTCTTGTAGCTAATTCAGCCTCTAGCAGACAAGCTGCAGTTTCTCGACTCATATTTGGACAAGTCCCTTCTTCAACAATCTTTTCTTTATATTCTCCTAGAACCCTAGCTAATTCCTCAAGAACTCCCACATATGAAGAATCTTTGAAATTAACCGCTTCCTGGAAATAACCTCCCAATGCAAGCATTATAGACATTTGACCAGTCTTAGTTAGTTCCCCAACGGAGGTGAACCAGCCTTCTTCTTTATCCTCATCATTTCCATCAGAATAATCACTTGACACACTGGTGTCCGCTTGTACTAAGATACGTTCAACTACAGACGGGAATATTGCTTGTAAAGATTCGTCACCTTTCTTAATTTCAGGTAGCTGCGCCATAAACTTCTCCAGTCTTTCAGAAATAGCGAATTGTTTTTCTTCTTTCTCAATTTTAAACTTGCCCTCTTTTACCCTTCCAAATAGATTCTTCTCTGGGACCTTCTTTTCAACTACGAAGGCATCGCCCATCAATACGGTATAAGTAAAGTCTCTATCAGACTCAAATGATTCTAGGGGATTTCTAGTTTCTCCAGCAGCCAGAAGTAGCGGGGTGGCTTCAGATCCAGATGTAAGCAACAACGGACTTTCAGACTGACCTGAGGAAGACGGACGGACTGTCTCGGCAGCTACAGCAGCCAATATGGTAGCGACAGTCATATCGAAAGACCTAGCAATAGCAGCAGGCTCCTTAGTTCCTACTCCTGGCTCTTCCTGAGGCCCTTTGGGCCATGAATCCCACATTTGTTTGTGCAATTAGTGTTGAATTATATATTTCTGTAATTTCCAAAGTAACCATTTCGGCGATTTCCATCTGATCCTCATTTGAAAGATTATTCTCCATGAATGCCAAGAACTCGTTAGTTATTCCGCTTCGAAGCATCTCAACCATCTGTTTCTTTTGATCAACTGCAAGTTTCTCATAGAGAAAAGTTATCATTTTGTTAAATAATACTGTTTTTATCACTGACTTGTTACTTGCAATATCGGACGTAACAAGAGCGTTTATTAAATCTAAGTATTTTTGTTTGTTTTCAATCCTTTTCATACAGTTTTATTATAGATATATATGTAACAATCGCAAGAGAGTTATTAAGCTAATTATATAACCAATTACCGTTTTCGTGGGGCTCCAAATAACAGATTTCCATTGACGAAAAGTGCTAATACAATTAATATTTGAGTATGAATTTTCCCAAAATCACCATAATTTACGCCTCAACTTCAGGGAATGTTGAAACCGTTTGTTTCAAGATTTCAGAAGTACTCACACAGCAAGGGATAATGAGCGAACTATATAGAGCTGAGAGCACTCCTGAGAATGTTTTAGTGGCCAGTCAATATTTTGTATTTGCAACTTCTACCTGGGAGCATGGAGAAATTAATCCGTTTTTTCATAGAATTCTCACTCAACTAAAAACTCTGGATTCCACCGGCAAAATTGCTGCGTTCGTAGGGCTTGGAGATACAAGATACGAACAAATACTATTCTGTAGAGGAGCAGATATAATTAAGGAGGCTTTTCTAAAGTCTGGAGGCAAAGAAGTTCTCACCACCCTTCGCATCAACGGGGAACCTTTTAAATATTTGGGTACAACCGTAAAAGTATGGACCGAAAGATTAATTCACGAAGTTAAAACAAATGGATCTCTTTAGGAAATCGGTAAAATTTGGTGGAGAATCCGGGCAAGGCATCAATTCTCTTGGGGAAAT
>CAYVIR010000150.1:0-2512 GCA_964451645.1 uncultured Candidatus Saccharibacteria bacterium
CTATCGGACTTATGTCAGATTATGCTAAAGTGGTTGACTGTGTTAAAGCTGATTTCTTTATTGCAACTGAAGATATTACTGGGGTTAAACCATATAAGTTAGCTACAGAAGTCCGCCCCCATGGATTTGGAAAAGACACATTCTTTTTTTGCTTTTGGGAGCGATTAGGATAATTTGTGTCTGAAGCCTTTAAAATATTAACCGCGAACAATATAATAACAAAAGATATTAAAACTGCTATTAATAAAGCTTTATTTGTAAAAGCTGTTCTTAAGCCCAAAACAGATATTCTAGTAATAAAACTACGGGAATTTTTGATTCAGAAGTTTTTAGACTCAGAAACATACGACAGCTTAATTTACGGGGAATTGCGGGCAGAATTTGGATTAGACGACGAAGAAGTTTCTAATATTTATACAATGTTAAATGATATAATACATGTATATTTTAACATTTATAATACAAAAGTGAATAACTTAGTAACTCTTGAGGTTGGTTTAGTAGATAAAGAAGACATTGATTTTAACACTCATGGAGTTTTTTACACTAAAAAAGGTGAACCAATTCATTGGCTTTACTGGTTGCTTACTCAGGATGAAAATGAAGTAGTTCCAGATTACGCTCTTTATTTGAAACAAGGGGCCGGTAGAAGCGAAATGGCAATAATGATTTTACCAAAAGATGGATCTGGTGGATATAGAGTAGAGGGTTATTTTGCTGGAAATGAAAAAGATAACTGGATTACTAGGACTTTACGGGCGAATAAAGAAGAGATAGTTAAAATTATAAGTCAAACACTGGGTTCTTAAATGCCTTTAAAAAATACATGCAGCGTCCGTTCAATGGGCACATCTGAAAAAGTAGAGCTTAATCTAATATCCTTTTTTGATTACGGATTTTTAGATAAAGGTGGATATTTTAACGTAGATTTTGCTCAATCTGGTGATTATGTATCAGATATCTCTTCTCTTACTAAGATTAGAGATAATAGGGGGTTTACCTATTGGGCTGGACCAAAAAACTGGGTATATGAATCAGCAGCAGATAATAGTGGGTGCAATTGTCCGCCCGCTATTAAGGTCAATGGGGCGATTTATACATCTGGTATAATTAATTATCGTGAGGGATACGTTTATAATATTCCTTCTACTGGCACAAGTGTTCAAGCAGAGTTTTCATATAAATGGATTTCAATGGTTTCTGCTAAGAAGTCTGGATACGGTCGGGCGATTAGAATGGAGACTATGCGCCCAGATCTTGATCAAATACCTCGCTCAGGGGCCCCAGAATTAACTATAACGCTTCCATTTGTTTCTTTTGATGTTCCGCCCATATCTACCTCGAAGCCTTACGGGCTGGGCTCATATGACGGCGCCCCAATGGAATATAGTTATAAAGCAAAAGCTACTGTGGTTGGGGAAAATCCAGACGAAGTAAAAAGAATATCAGATATTATTGTAAAGCAGCAGGGGTTTTGCTTAAATACGTTTAACCCAGACGAGGCCACAGCATCAGGTGATTACCCTCTTTATATAGACGGGCGATTGAACAGTGGAAAGTCGCATGATCAATTGTCCGCCCAGTATCCATGGGGGCAAATATTGTTAGAAGATGTAAAAGCTACAGACGGACCAAATCTTAAAAATGGCTTATTTCAGTCTATAGTTACTATGAGATTAAAGATGGTAGGATGTGGATGTTCTTTTGATTAGTTTAATATTATAAAAATTTTTGATAAAAGTTAAAAAATACGCAATTTTAGTGTAATATATATTGGAGAGGTACACACTTATCTCCTTATTTTAATACATATAGGTCGATTAATCTACCTCCTCTAGTGATCAAGAAAGACAAATACAATGGCAAATGTCCGTTCATTCTATGCGAACTCATCTTTATATGTTAAGAAGGCTGGGGCCGCAGGCGCTTATAGCTTCGTTCACGGTATTCAATCGGCTTCAGACTCATTTGATCTTCCAGCAGATTATCTGTTGGAGTGGGGTCAGGTTGGTCTTTATCAGGCTGTTGATGGTATCGCAGACGTAACTTTTGACTGCGAAAAGCTTATTGATGGCTCCACCCCGCTTTATTTGGCTGCTACGGAAGGGGCCACTGCTGCCGGATTGACAGCAAGAAGTGAACAGAGATGTGTTTTGGCTGTTGCTGTTTATCCATCAGATGCAGAATATGTAACTGGTACACCTACGAGAGTTATGGAGTATTCTGGCCAACAGCCAACTAATATTTCTTACTCGTTTACTGTAGATGGCCCATTTACGGAATCTATGAGCTTCATTGGTAGCTATGCTGAATGGCAAGCTGCTGGAGCAAAATACGGTTCAATTCCAACTAATCCAACTTCTAGCGGACAAGATGTTCCTGCGGCTTTGACAGCATGTAGTGGTGGTATCCAATTTAAACAACACTTGGACTTTACTGGAACCTACCCAACACTATTGCCGACATTTATTTCCGGTATTACCTCACGCGGTACAATGACTCAACATGGTGG
>CAYVIR010000151.1:0-1127 GCA_964451645.1 uncultured Candidatus Saccharibacteria bacterium
AGGATACCTACAAGATATAGGACAAATGCCGGTTCTAAGTTCAGCTTATTTGTCTCTAAAATTTTCAAAAAAGTATTCACAGACAGTAGATAGTCTAAAGCTTATGGAGAAGGGAGAGACAGTAGGGGAGAAAAGGGTATTAAAAAGGCTTCTAGCTGAGAAAGTTCAGTCTCCTGTAAGAGGAAGAATAGATAATCGATATATAGATTGGGGACTTTTGAGATTTATTATGGCTGAAGGGACGATCCCTTTCCAAAGTCCTTTTGAAGGAGAAATTTTGGGGGTGAATAAACTATGTAATCAAACACAAGTAAACGTCTACGCAGAATCTTTTACCATTCCTGTCACCTTTAGTAAAGGGCCTGAGGTAGAAGGCACAATAACCTCTATTAGTGACATATCCTCTAACAATGAAGTGTCGAATATCATAATACTTAAGAAAAATGATATAGGCACGATAACGAAGGAATTTATAGTTAAGAAAAATATTGTGGGGTTTATATTGATAGACTTCAATTATAAGGCTTTAAAGGACTTTTTTGAGAAACAACTACTAAGTTCGAAGAATATTAGACTTTCCCTCATTTATCCTTTATCTAATTCTTGGCAAGGGCCAATTACTGACCTTCTATATCTTCTTTCTGGCAGAAGGGCCATCTTAGAGAAGGATAAGTTGCATATTCTGATAGATAAACGTACGAAGAAAGAACTATATCTCAGATTAAATTCGAAGAAGAAATCCACAGATATGAATTTATATAAAAAAGGAGATGAGGTATTTTATCTAAACTATAAACAGTATTATTTCTATGGTAGAATAGAAAAAGTTTCAAAAGAAGATGTGGTTTTGATGTCTTCGGGAGAAGTTTTAAGAGGCAAATTCCCTAATATAATTAAATATTATTATGGTTAATACTTTGATATCTCCTTCTAATAATCCCCAGAAACCCTCGAGGTTTCTACTTGCTTTTATAGCGGTGATATTTATATTTTTAGCGGGTTTCTATACAGCAAAAATAGACTTACCAGGGAGAGCTTCCTCTTCAACTTCTAATTTAATACGTCAGGAAGACAAAATTGAAGATAGAAAGGGTGTGAATGTTGGTCTCTTATGGGAGTTATGGGAA
>CAYVIR010000151.1:1137-2512 GCA_964451645.1 uncultured Candidatus Saccharibacteria bacterium
CCCGAAGAATTAGATGGGCAGGAAATGCTTTACGGTGCTGCCCAGGGCCTTGTAGACGGAATAGGAGATGGATATACGAGTTTCCTCAGTCCTGAACAAACGAAAGAGTACTTAAGCTCGAACAAGAGAGAATTTCAGGGCATAGGGACTACACTTGCGGATGAAGCTGACTTTGTGATCATTGAAAGCCCCATTGATGGATCCCCGGCGGAGAGAGCTGGATTAAAAGCAAAAGATGTAATACTAAAAGTAGACGATGTTGATATGCAAGGGAAACTAGCCATAGAAGTTGCGAAGGCAATCAGAGGAGATGCAAACACTAAGGTAAAGATCACTTATTATAGGCCAAGCACAAATCAAACCAGCGATCTAGAGATAATTAGAGAAAAAATAGATCTTGAAAACATTTCTATTGAAACTTTAGAAGAAGGTCTTTCCATTTTGAAAATTTACCAGTTTACCGAGGCTGATGTCGATACTTTTAAAAGAGAGTGGGATAAAAATATATCTGATTTAATAGCAACGAACCCCAAGGGTTTGATAATTGATCTTAGGAATAATCCAGGGGGATTTGTCGATGCCGTTAGGTATTCTCTGGGCGACTTCCTTGCTGAAGGCTCAGTTGTATTTATGGAGGAAGATAGGTTGGGAAAAAGAGTAGAATATAAGGTGAATAGAGAGGGTAGACTTCTGAATGTGCCTATTGTTGTTTTAGTTAATGAGGGAAGTGCTTCTGCATCAGAGATATTTGCTGGTGCTATTCAGGATCATAGTCGAGGGAAAATTATAGGAACGAAAACGGTAGGGAAGGGAGTCGAACAAAAGCTTATAGATCTATCCGACGGCTCTATGCTTCAAGTGGTTTTTCAAAGATGGCTTACACCCAAGGGGAGAAATATAAGCAAAAAGGAACCTATTACTCCTGAGATCTTAGAGAGTGAGCCTGAACTGCAACTTAGTAAAGCAATATCCGAACTTACCAATTGAAACGCAATTCTATAACCCTGTTACGCCCGAAAATATCTCTATGAATAATACTCTTGAAGCTCCTTTTTATAGTCTCTTCAAATACTGACTTAACCTCCTCAGCGTAGTTAGAATGAATTTCAAAAAAGCATATCCCCTCTGTTTTAAGGGATAAGTTAATGATATCTCCAAATTTTCTATAGAAGAGAAGGCCATCTGAACCATCAGTTAGAGCCTCTTTTGGTTCATAATATAAAGAATTACCAAGCTTATTGTACTCATTGATCGGTATATATGGCGGATTAGAGAAAATAATATCAAAATTGCCTTTTGGTTGTTTGGAGAAAATGTCTTGATTTATGAAAGTAAGTTTTTCTCTATAGTTAATTCCTAATAGAGCCTCTGCGTT
>CAYVIR010000152.1:0-594 GCA_964451645.1 uncultured Candidatus Saccharibacteria bacterium
ATTTATCCATAATCCCTTTATAGTAGACCATACTCTTCATCGAGGAACCATAGGATTGTAATGTGTCCGAAATATTTACCTTGGGTTCAAATCTACAATTGGAACCCACCGTGCAGCCTTCAGGCGACTCCTTCCCAAAGTAATCATAAGATCCAACCATAGCAAGTATTTCCCCATTCTTCGGATTTAAGGACACAAGGGAAGCATTTGAAGCCCCGAACTGTTTTCCATATACATCCACACCTTTCTTTACCTGCTCTTCTGCAATTAATTGATAGTCGCTATCCAAAGTGGTGTAAATTTTTAATCCCTGTGTCTCAAGTTCTCCGAGAGTAAAAGGTTCGCCGTTATTGTATCCTCTCTCTTGAAGAAGCTTTTGAGTGAAGAATACAAAGTGCGGAGCATTTATCTCAAATCTGGGTTCCTTATAGACCAAAGTAAAGGCTCTCGCTTCATCAATCATTTCTTTTGTTAAAGTATTATCTGTGCCAGAAGACTTTTTAATCTCTTCATTTATTTTCTCCATATTCTTCTCGAGTTGATCCAGTACATACTCTTGCCTGATCTTCACTTTCTTTTGTTACTCTTCAGGAT
>CAYVIR010000152.1:604-2492 GCA_964451645.1 uncultured Candidatus Saccharibacteria bacterium
TTCAGGATTAGCAGACTTGGTAGGGGAGAGTCTGGTAGGATCTTGGGGGATAGCTGCCAAGATGGCCATTTCGGCTAAATTGAGGTCTTTTAAGGCCTTTCCAAAGTAAAACTTTGAGGCCGATGTCACCCCATATACATTACTTCCTTCGGGAGCAATAGTAAGATACATTTCTAAAATTTCATCCTTATCCCTTTCTCTTTCTATCTGCAAAGCAAGGATAACTTCTTTAACCTTACGTTCAACTTTCCTCTCCTGTGTCAAAGCCGTTTGCTTGATAAGTTGCTGAGTAATCGTACTTGCCCCACAAGAGGCGGTTCCGGAAGTTGCAAACCGCATCGAACAACGGACAATACCTGGTATATCAACTCCAGGGTGACTATAGAAATCCACATCTTCTGCCGCGAGAAATGCCCATTTCAACAATTCCGGAACTTCCTTAATATTTACAGGATCAGCATTTTGATCAGCAAATACTCTATAAAGCAACTTCCCATTTCTATCGTAGATTTCGCTCGCCGAGTTCTTAGGGCCAAATGGCTTATCAGGGCTAGGAAGATCTTCTGTCAGTGATTGCACATAGGTCAGAACCCCAATTAATCCAACAAAGAAGGCTACTACTAGGAAGAGCAGAAATATATATAAAATCCTTTTAAGCTTTTTCCTATACTTCCGTTCTTTCTTTTTATTTGTACCGTTTGTCTTTTTAAGCCAACTTTGACTGGAATATGTTTTTATTCTGGAAGGATTGATAGGCTTCCTTCGCTTGCCAGCTCTCATCTTCGTCTTATATCTCATATATTATTCATAAACAATTCTCGATAATTATAACAAGAATCTCATGAAGATAAGTAGTAATTTTCTCCTTCGACTTTTTCCACTTTTTCTGTAAACCTCCTGTGGTCAATAACTTGTTTATATGAGTTTTTTCTTAAATCTAGTAAAATACACTAGATTTAGTGCAAATTAATGGAAAAACCTATACTCGATAAACTAATTGAACTGATAAAAATCGATTCCTATGCGTACAAGAAAGAGGGTATATTAGCTGCTCAACAATTTGTAAAGGATTATCTATCCCAAGCGCCAATCTCCTGGAAGACTTATGAAAGCACAAAAGATGACCTGGCCCCTATACTTCTTGGGAGAAGCAGAAATTGGAATAATTCGAAGCCCACTATAACTCTATGCGGACATCTGGATATAGTCTATCCCAATATTGACAATATGGAAGTGAAAATCATTTCCAATAAACTCTATGGCCCTGGAGCAGCCGATATGAAGGCAGGAGTATTAGTGATCCTCGAGACAGTGAAGAAACTGGTAGAACTTAATTTATTTACTAATGTTCAGATACTCTTGACGAGTGAGGAGGAACAATATCAAACACGGTTTTACCCAATTTTTAGGGATATCGCTATTTCGACTGATTATCTATTTGTATATGAAGGCGCAGGAAGCCTGGACAAAGAGCCGGACTATAAGAAAAAAGGGCTAGTGATTAAGCGAAAAGGGATATTGGGATATAGACTTTCAGCAAAAGCTAAAGGAGGGCATTCCGGAGGATTGGCCAAACGCGAAGAAAGGCACAGTGCCGTGCATGAATTGATCTATCAATCAAAGCAAATATTGAATTTTGCCGATTTTGACAAAGGGACTACGTTGAATATTGGGAAATTCAATGGAGGGAAAGCTCTCAATATCCTTGCTGAAAATGCGGAAATAGAATTTGATGCCCGGCTAAATTATTTAGAGGAATTTGAGAGGGTAAAAAAGAGATTAGATAAGATTAAACCAAACGACCTCGAAGTTAGACTTAATTTAGACCTACTTCTTGAGGGCCCACCTGTAATTGACTCGGCGGGAAATAAATCGCTGTTCGAAATTG
>CAYVIR010000153.1:0-2473 GCA_964451645.1 uncultured Candidatus Saccharibacteria bacterium
GATTCAAGTAAGTTAGTTGGACATATAGGATATTTAAAACTTGAGAATGGGAAATACAAAGCTTATTATCAGAGCGGGGAAGGACTATTAAAAGCAATTTTGAGCAAATTTGATGTCAACGATAAAGAGTTAGTAGTTGTTGGTGCCGGGAATGTAGCGACATCATTAATTGATACTATAAGGCTTAAAGGATTAACCCCTAAAAAAATAACAGTTGTGAATCGTACACTCGATAAAGCGAAATCTCTTATTAAAAAAGTTGAAAATATAGATGCAGTATTACCGATTTCCGAATTGAAGAATGTCGGCGGTGATATTTTGATTAACGCTACACATATTGGCGGAGGTGCCAAAGATGATATATTTAGTGAACAGATAACAAATAACTTTAAAGGTGTGGTGGATGTAACTTTTGAGACAGAGACAACAAATTTGACAAATTTAGCAATACAACTAAAACTTCCTTACGTTAGTGGATGGGATTTCTTCACATTCCAAGGGAAGGTATTCTTAGAGAATGTCTTGGGGATTGAAATAGATGAAAAAATATTAAGAAGACATGTGGCAAATGGCCTCAAAGCCACTATCTAATGGCATTAGATAATAACAACCTTTCTTAAACGCAGTCGGATGTCAAAACTTATACTTGCCTCAAATACAAATTTCTTAGATATCACTGAATTAAAAAGCCATTTAGACATCCCTATTGATAAAGCAAGAATACTTTATGTAATCACAGGTACGAAGAAAACCTTCGATAACAGTTTTATGCATAGGCACTTGAAGAGGGTTGCAGAAAGAGGTCTAAATTATATTTCATACGATATTGAAGGGAAGTCAGAGCATGAATTATCGAACAAACTAAAAGACTTTGACATTATACATATCGAAGGAGGGAATACGTTCCATCTGTTAAAGACTATTCAGGACACACATTTTGATACTATCCTAAAAGACAAAATCGAAAGTGGTTTGAACTACATAGGCACAAGTGCCGGTTCATATATAATGACACCCTCAATAATAACTGCTACATGGAACGAACGCGGCCTTGACAGATTTAGTCTTGAAGATTTCACTGCCATGAATTTCGTTCCTTTTGTAATGAAAGCTCATTATAGAGAAGACAGGAAAGAATCGATTCTAGATAATGTACGTGACCTTAAGTGGCCACTGAAAATTCTCACAGACGAACAGGCCATAGCTGTTGATGGAAACAACTTTGCACTTATTGGCACAGGGGAAGAAATAACTTTAGAAAAGTTAGAACATGAACAAATGGAAACTTCTTAAAACAGATACTATTCATGAGTCCAAGTGGATGTCGCTTTTTAGTGACACATATAGGATGCCGGAGTGGCGACCCTCGATCAAGCCGAGGGTACGGCATACATAATATCTTACTTAACATGCTAAAATTGTAATCAGCATCCTTTCTTCTTGATGCTTGAGTTATTTTTATGCCGAAGTGGCGAAATGGCAGACGCGCTACGTTCAGGTCGTAGTCCCAGCAATGGGGTGGAGGTTCGACCCCTCTCTTCGGCATGTGTTCGAGTTTCCTCCAAAGGAGGATCTCCCTTTTTGGGAGACAACTCTCGCCTTCGGCATATGTGAGGTTTCCTCCAAAGGAGGATCTCCCTCTGGGAGACGACCCCTCTCTTCGGCATTACTCCGAATACCCTGGATGGAGATCCCACCTTATTACATATATTACTGATATCGGTAATTTGCTACTCCCCTTTGGAAGACCTCATCGTTTATAAGACTATCCCTGAGGCCATAATTACCCCAATAACTGGAGTAACTTATAACCGGTAATCCTACTGCAAATATTGTCAGATTTCTACTTTCCCGGGCAATGAATACGGTCTTGGGGTCCCAACCGGCCAAAGACTGAACTATCTTAGCACCTAGTGTAAAGTGGGCAAGTCTATCAGCGGCATCGGTAACATCAAGAACAACAAGTGATTCAGAATCTACGACAGCACTTAATTCTGCCAAACCTGCACTCTCATCTACAACTATTCTTCGGGTCAAATCACAATATCCTTCCTCTGTACGCGCATCAAGCATATTAAGGCCAAGGATCGTAGTAGCATCATTTACAGTTGTCCCTAAAAGTATATCGACCTCGGCTCCACTCACCACTCTGACTCCACGATAATACATTAGTGCATCTACCTCTCCATTTTGGAATGTAATACCTTCAGCTAAATCATTCTGAAGTCCGAGTGCACTTGTATATGGGAATCTTGGGAAGATGTTAGTAAATGCCGGAGGATCCAATACTGTCCGATCTAATAATATCGAAAGCGGTCGCCCCATTGCATGTGCTGCACCTGCTGCAACCCAACAATCTGGAGTGGTATTACTATCTAAAGTCAATACAGCTGCTTCGCAAGCATTGACACGTCTGTACAAATTTTCAATTCTCACTCCTAAACCTAGAGGATCTCTACTAAGAAAATTCAAA
>CAYVIR010000154.1:0-2457 GCA_964451645.1 uncultured Candidatus Saccharibacteria bacterium
TCTTTGACTCATTTCTTCCACCTCCTCCTCAGAAAATGAATCTCTATCTCTTCTGTATAAATCATTAGGAGTGGCTTTCCCCAAAGTAGCCTGTATAATCTGCTCAAAAGAGGCACGAGAGCTTTCTTCTGCTCGCACACTCGAATTATCACTAAATACTTGCGAGAAAATCATTGCAGTAACATCGTCGGCCTTTTTTCGATCGGCAGTATCTTGCCTACCTGTAGATTCATCGTATTGAGCCTTTGCCATAGCTAAAATCTTCATATCATTGATACTCAAGCCCGCTCTAATAGCAATAAACAGTTCGGTAGCCGAAAAATTCCCAGGGAAAAATCCATCTGAAGAAGCAACTATAATATCCCCTCTCTCTAATTGTACTTTTCCCTCATCAATCTCGGCCGAGGATTGCCGTAAATTACTTTTCTTATTATTAATCGCTAAACTGATACCTTGTTCATAGTTAGGAGCGGATCCTTCAGGCTGATAAGCCAACGAAAGCAAGTAATTTATTTCAGCTCTGTCTCCATCAAGGATTGCCAGATCAATCCCATCTGATTCCAAGCCTACCTCCCTATTCTGTGCAGAATAGGCGCGAGCAATGGTATTCATCCGAGGAAGAATATCAACAGTCCCTTTCTCGGGGTTAATAATTAGGAGTGGAGAATCTCCCACACTTGTATATTCAAGTATACCTGTGTCGCTCAATCGGAATAATATTATAGTAGATCCTCCTCGAGCACCCTTATTTAAAAGTTCATCATTAACCCTTAACACAACTTCCTTAAGGCTTAGATCCTGACCTGCTGAATCTCCTTCTCCGATAATCTGTTGGACAATTCCTACCGCCATCTTTGCTGACGAGGCATCATCTCCCCCAACTCCATCACATATAATCCCGTATCTTTTATTTCCCACTTCGAACACTCCGCAAGCATCTTGATTTTCTACTTTATCTCCACGGTGGCGAGAACCTTCTGTAAAGTATGTCGCTTCATAGCCTCTGACCTCCATCTCCCCTATAGTTTCATCTGAGTGTCTGAACTTAACTTTCGCTAGATTATTATCTTTCGCCTGTTTGACAAGTTGAGTAATTCCCGCCAAATCACCTTCAGTAATCACACCTTTTTTTATCACTTCCTGGACTATCCCAGAATATCTTCCTAATAATATATTTAGTTCCGACTCAGTTCCTCCTATATTTTCTCCCTGTCCACTGTCGCCACTATCTTTTTGAGGCGAATCCTCCATTTCAATTTCAAAAGTTTTCACACCTCCACGATCTCGTTGATCAATTATGAATAACTTATCCAAGGTTGCAAACGGATTTGACATACCACTATATTGCCGAGCCTGATCCTCAGTCAGGTTATCATTGAGAGGTACCAGACTATTGCCTTCACTATTTGTCGCCAAAATACCTATATAATTCCTCAATAATTCCCTGACATCTACCTCTCCTTCCGTAATAGCAGTAACAAATTTTTCAGCATCACCAGAAGCCAAATGTAAACTAAAATATGTAGGATTTCCCTTTCCTTCATGATCGTAATTATTTCCTCCAGCATAACTAATTACAATATCTCCATTTTCAGAATCAATCACCATACAGGCTCTTCCCTGTTCCATACTGTTCCCCAAATCTTGCTGTTCATGAATATATCCTGCAGGTAGTTGATCATGATTTACTACCCTTGTTTTAATATCTTGGTATCTATTCGTGAATATTGTTTGTTGAATGATTCCTAGTTCCTTCCCTCCTAATTTCCCAACTTCTCTAAGTGCATATTTGTTTGTCAATCCATTATCAGGATCGTAAACCAAATAGTATTGTTGATTATTGTGAAGGAATAATCCTTTTGTTGTTCTGGCTAATTCATGCGCCAGTATATCCTCTTGGATCATTCCTTCCCTTGGTTCTTGCAACCTGACTTGAACTTCGTTAAGTTGTGCATATTCTTCCAATGGCTTTGGCGATGGTAGTGGTCTTGGATTACCACGTGTTAGTGTTTTTTTTATGGGTGATATCTCTGTGGCTTCGGTTACTGCTTCGCCATCACTCATTATTATTTCAAAGGTTTCCGGATTTCTTTCGTCACTCTCATCGATTACGAACAGTGAGTCTAAAGTCAAAAATGGATTTGTCGTTTTAGGATTAGCACCGGGAACAACTCCATTCAACGGAACCATGCTGTTCCCATCTTGATCCATAACAAGAACCTTGATATATTCTCTTAATACTTCACGGACATCCAGCTTATCTATTTTTAACCTAATTAGGAATTCTTGTGCCCTTCTTTGATCCATCGTCAGAACAAAACATGCCTGGTTAGCAATTCTCCCAGCATCGTCAGTGTTTGTAGAACCTAAGAAAGTAATGTCAGATACTCCATCTTTAGTGCGAACGACTATTGCCCCCATTGAATCATTCATTGACTCAAACCGCTTATAATAATT
>CAYVIR010000155.1:0-2449 GCA_964451645.1 uncultured Candidatus Saccharibacteria bacterium
CAAATCTATCAAAAAAGCTTGAATCTTTTTTTTCTAAAAACATAGCACCTCCCTGACTCGCATACTTCAATCCATGAACAACCTGACTGTAAATAAACAGCCTCAATCGTTTATCCATTATCTCTTCAGTCGGATTACATTCTTCTTCGTACATGATAAGTCACGCAAATAAGTATATATGCATCATATACCACATAAGGGGGTTTTACTTCTTTTTCGTCAAGTAATACTCCAGCCTCTTACCGAAAAGCAATCTTGTATGTGCCTCGACTCCTGGTAGGAATACAATGAAAAAAGTAACATAGGGAAGAAAAATCCATTCAAAAATACTAAGTATTCTTTTTAATAGTCCTGCCTGTTCCGATTTTGGTTTAACGAAATAATAGTCAGTGATAATAAGTCCTATCATAAACCAAATTGTAATCTGAACGATAAAAGTCGATACACCAGGCAGTCTACTACCAAGCACCGTGCCTGCGAACTGAGGATTTATCATATACGGAAGGTTACCTCCTAGGACTAGCATATACGTTATCACTACACCCATAATATGTTCAAAAAAAACATGTAGTCCAACATATATGGCTCTAAGCGAAAGCTTCCCTCTAACCCCAAGTCTAATAATCTGTGACAGCATCCACCCATCTATGGTAATTCCCCATACCCATCTCCTCTGTTGGAAATAATTGTTCTTAATAGTCTCTGTATGGGTAACTCCTTCTGCAGCATCGGACATGGTTTTTAGAAATAAGGGGATAGTACTTACTTTATGAGGGAACATGAACATGCTTTTAAAGAAGATATGGAAGTCTTCAGGAGTAATCCATGGCGTCCAGTAACCAATCTTATCTATGAGCCAAAAAGATGTTGTATATGTAGAAAAAGGGACCAACTTGTCAGGCCTAAGCTGAGATGTCATATTGTATAGACTTGATATAGAGTTCTTCACCCTAGCATGAAATTTAAGTCTCCAAATATTCGAGTAGAAAATAATAGTACCGGTATAAAACTTATAGTAAGCATCTTTACGAAGAACATACTCATACGATAATTTTGCGATATGTTGAGGATCTATAATCGAATCCGCATCACAACTCGTCATAGTGGTAGTTTTCAAATCCCACCCTCTTTTCTTAATTTGCCCCACTGCGTATCTCCCTGCCCAGCCCATATTCGACGACTTGCCAATTGCTTCATCTTCTTGAAGTTCATGGCTACTTACCCAAATATCTTCGAACAAATGTCGATAATTTTCACGAAGCCTATGCGATTTCTCTACACCCTCTGGATCTCTAGCTTCAGCAGCCAGAAGAATAGTGATTTGATTCTTGGGAAATGTCGACTTTCCTATAGCTTTTATTGTATCTTCAAGAACCTCATACGGCTCCTTCCAGTGAGGGATTAGAATTATATGGTGCAAGTTCCAAGGATCAAATGCGATTCCATTCTCTTTAACTAATTCCAACCGGGAAATCTCGTCTCTCAAATAAGTTACTGTTTTCCTTTTTTCAAAATAAAATGCATACCTGTCAAGAAACCATGGGATTGATTTATTCCTATTCAGACGTTCTTTATGGCTTGAATATACTGAACTCCTGACCTTATTTAGCTCTTCAGTCAATCTTGAAATGCCTTCCTCAGGGTGGGTAATGTCATTAAGTCTTCTCATCCAATTTATCTGTTCGGTTGTTCGAATCCTAATAACAGCAAGAACTACTAAGAAAAAGTAACTGATTGATTTGTACAAAAAATATATATTGAAGACAATTACTACATATGCTGTAAATCGCGGGGCTATAAGTGCCCCAAGAACAGGGCTTAATACAACCAAAAGCGCTACTAATGGTGGTATTTTTTCTATAAGTCGTTCTTTCCTAGTTATTTTTCTCGCCATTATTTAAGTTCTAGAAGAATTTTTTGATAATCATCAGCAATTTCCTCCCAGGTATAATCTTTAGCCTTAATTTGATTATTAACCTGAATCTTCAACAATAGTTTAGGATCTTTTATCAAATTTTCCAAGATTTTATAAAGGCCCTTTTCATCATCGTATTTATACAAGAACCCATTTTCTTTATTTTTAATCAGGAACTCTCCACCTTCTGTATCTGTGGAAACGATAGCACACTTCTTCGCCATCGCTTCCAAAATGCTTATCCCAAAAGCTTCCCATCTACTTGGCATTACAAATATTTTCGCCTGTGTCAGAATTAAATCTCTGGTTTTATCGTCGGGATTTACAATTATATGTACAAATTTCTCCACACCAAGGTTTTTAGATAATATTCTAATATTATCCAAGTAGCTCCCCCCACGGCCCATAATTATGAATCTAATATTAGGCTTCATCTTTACAAGCTTAGGCAATACTTTCACAACTTGTTGAATGCCCTTATACTCTTCAAACCGTCCCGTGAAGGCTAAAATATATTTACGTGTCATAATTTTC
>CAYVIR010000156.1:0-757 GCA_964451645.1 uncultured Candidatus Saccharibacteria bacterium
GTGTACTCTATATCATCCACATTACTTGAAACATCTGACCAAGTTCCGTAGTTGAACTGTCTGGCACAATACCAATTACTGTTGGCAGAGCTACACTGCTCATTACTTGTGCATACTGAATTACATGTCAATGGCGTTGGTGTCGGGGTGGGACAGTTCACCTGCTTGAAATCAAATCCTGATAGGAAGTTTCCATCTTCTTCACATACATAAGTGTTGTATACATTGGGATTTTGGCAGAAAAATGAATCGTCATTAGGGTTTGAATTTGAACAGTTCCCTACCGATAGATGATAGTTATTACGAGCCGGCCCTCCTGTTGCCTGATTCCCTGTGTAGTTACAGTTAATGTTTCCACAGTTAATTTCAGGTTTACTAAACACTGGTGAAGCTACTCTTCCGTAATAATCTACTTGTGCACTATCTGCATCCTTCCCAGCCATCACTGCAAAGGTTTGTCCTTCATCTAGTTCTACACTACACTCATTGTTCGTATCCCAAATTTCAAATATTCCTTGTGAGTTTGTAGTACGAACCTTATTAAAGCTATATCCCTTTGAAGCTACTTTCACATTTTCTTTCGGGTTTCCGTTACAATCCAATACCTTTCCTGAGATTCTTCTGTTTCGGGGTGGTGCTATTATACACATTGATTCAATCCAGCATTCTTTCCCCGGGGTATCTCCGCTGACATCTACACACAGGTAACCTTCTCCCGCACAATCACATGCAGTGTTACAGGTTAGACCACAAGTTA
>CAYVIR010000156.1:767-2446 GCA_964451645.1 uncultured Candidatus Saccharibacteria bacterium
TCTCGTTTATTCTTCTAACATTATCATGCATGGCGTCTCCCATAGAAGCACCATCCACTGTTGCTCCTGGTCTAGTAAATTCAAGCCACCTCTTAGTACATGGATTATCTCCACATTCAGGGTTATCTCTATAGGACATAATACTCATAATACTTTCATTCGAATTAGTTATACCTCCTTTCCCTCTAGCATAAGGTTTACTTAAGCTACGTTGGACATTTGCATCATCATGGTCTGCACCAAACAAATGTGCTATTTCGTGGGATGTAGTAGAATTATCAGTTATGCAATCTGTGTTCACATAGGCAAAAGGCAGATGAGTCATAGTGTTACTAACTGCATTATAGGGGACTGAAAATCCGCAGCCATCAGAATTATAAGATGAATATATTAAGGCAATATCAGGGGCATTGTTTAAAGAATAAGAAAGATCAAAATGCAAAAATTGAATCAGAAAACTTATAATGAACGATAGGGGCTCAGACCAACTATCCACTGCTGCTGGCAATTTTGTAAATTGTACGATTTCTAAATGATGAATAATACCAGAATTTTTGAAATAATCTTGAGTGTTTTCCACTTGATTAAGAAGCGCAGCTTTTACTCCATCTTCTCCGCCAAATTCATCAGCAGCAGCAGGTGAATAAAGAGCCCTAATTTTGATATATGCACGCGAATAATTTGTATTTTCGTCGCTTGACAAATCACTAATATCGTTTGTGATACTATTTTCATTTTCAGAGCTTAACATAACATCCGGTCCTGTTCCCGTTAATTCGACATCACAACGTGTTAAAACAAAAAAATTGTTAACCTGGATTAATGAGTAAGTATCCGTAGGTGAATTTATAGATCCCACTATAGAGTTTTTAAATATCGTGAAATTTGTGGAATATTTTATTCCGTCAAATTTCCGAAAGGATTTCCAGCTTTTTGCATTAAACCCTTCGTGATTTTTTATAGACTTTTTGTCAAAAGTTACTATCCCTTCATTGAATAAAGGCATTTGTATTTTCTGCGCATCTGTTATTTTTTGATCGTTTGCTGCTACCAAGCGATATTCAAGAATACCTCCTTTTGCTAGAATCTTATCTAGTTTATTATTGTCGGTAGTATTTAAAATACCCTCATTTACTTCGGTAAAAACTACAGTTTTATTTTTAGCAGCCTCTGAATCTTTAATCTCTCCATACTCTTTATTTATTAAAACCAACGTAAGTACGATACATATACTCAAAAACACAAGGAATACGGATCTTTTAGCATACGGTCCAAAGTTTTGAATAACGTCATGCAATCGCATTTTTATATTTGGAGTAGTTTGCATATAGAAAGGTAGTCATATATTAGTTAAGAATATATTAAGCTGGTTTATTGAAGACAGCAAATATTTAACAGCCATAATTTGAAAACATTTAAGGCTTAAACATTAAGTTTGAAGCACAGACAGCACATTGTGAAGTTCGCTGTTAATTATGAGGTTGTACGTGACTTCTTATGAACGCTCTGGTCTATTATACGGTAGATTATCAAAAGGATTGTTTCCAAATGTTTTGACTTTAATTAAGATAAGTTCGGTTTTCGGACAATTTGTATAAAAGCGTTTTTTCAGATTATAGAATCTTTTCTCCTTCCAATTAGCTGCAAATAGAATGAAGTAATTAGGTTGAACTTCTTCT
>CAYVIR010000157.1:0-2415 GCA_964451645.1 uncultured Candidatus Saccharibacteria bacterium
ATATTTACTCGCTGGCCTATAGGTTTGATAAGCGGACCTATAGGAGAAAAACTCTTTTGTCATCTCAAGGAATTTATCCTTTCTGAATTTGTAAATTGTTATAGTACCTTTAGTGTTGGGTTTAAAATTTGAGACAGAAAAGAAAATTTTCCCATCTTCCCTTAAAATATTTTCATTATTGTTTGTAACGTTCGCAAAATATATTGAAGGCGGATAGTTATCAATTTGAGTAGAATCGTTTGTGCTTATATAGCCGGTATACGGACTAGCCAAAAACTCTCCATTTAGTCTCTTCGTTGTATTATTCAAAAAGATGGAATAATACATATTTATTAAAAGAGGATTTTCCGGTATTAGGATTACAGTCCTGCCTTCCTGTTCGATAGATTTAATATTAATTACCGGACTACTTTTAAATGCATCCTTCACACTCTCTATGTCTATATCTGCGTAGTTAAAGTTGAATTCAATCACAGAATTTAATGGAGCACTCAGGTCGGAAGGAGAGTGACTAAGAACCGAGAAACCTGGCTCTACCCTAAAATCCCAATCTAAATCAAGTTCTTTATCTTTAAACTTAACTGTATATAAAAGATTTCTTTGAAGATTGGTAGAGGGGATTATTTTGTAGCCTTCAGATGCTTCCACAACCTGAAAGTCAACCGACGGACTAATAACTAATTTCTCCTTGATTTCTTCCTCCGAATATTCATGCTCTGTTTTAAGGATAAATTCCGAGTCTGAAGATACACCATCTCCATTTATACTAACCGCAGAAAAGTCCGCTTGAGCATATTTTATTGATTCCGACCTCCTAAATATCGGCCCTTGTTCATTTGTATAAAGAAGCATTACCATCCCCAATATGGGAATTAGAAGGAATAGACCGATCACGAGTGTAGCTAACTTCCTTTTCCTACTGGAAAAGAACCCCAGTTTAATTTTATCCAAAAAGTTTAACTTGTCTGCCGCCTTCCCCTCATTCTGCATATTTTTTAGAGTATAAATTATATTATTTACTCTCTCATCCATCGCTGTCTTCGCCTCCGGCCTAAGCTCATGGTCAGATCCCAGCGCATTTGAGAGAATACTTTCTACTTTCTTATACTCATCGGACATGTTTTTAGTCACATAAATTAATAATTGCCTTCTGAATTAAATATCCTTTTAATTAATTGCAAGGCTCGATAATATTTCATTTTTACTGTTGATTGGTCGAGATCTAGGGTCCATGATATTTCCTCAAAGGTCATATCTTCTCTAAATTTAAGAACGAAGATAGACTGAGTATAGTCATCAAATCGTTTAAGAATGATCTCAACTTTATCCATACTTCTCTCTACATCTAATTTCTTTTCAATCTCCGCATAGACCTGCTCATCGTCTGCAATAGAGTCATCAATCTCTATGACTTCTGGGCGAGATTTCTCTCGGTAATAGTCAACCACAAGATTGTGAGCTATTCGAAACAACCAAGTTCTGAAAGAGAATTCGGAGTCGAGTTGAAACTTTTTATTCGCAAAAGCATTGAGAGCATTCACAAAAACCTGTGAGGTAGTATCTTGTGCATCCTCTACAGTAGGAAGTCTATATAAACAGTAATTATATATTTTACGCTGATAGTGTTTATAAAGTGGGATAAAGTCATCTAAATCCTTGAGTGCTTTCTCTATTTGGACTTTTTCTTCGTTTGACGAATAATCCAAGTTGGGGCATTAATATAGATTATCTTATGATAAGCCATAGCCTAAGTAAAGTGGGAGGGTAAGACTTATTCTCAAATAGTAGGCTCCTAATTATAGAGATAATGCCCACTCAAAATAGAAGGACCTATTCTTCTAGCAACTCAAACTCTTCGGTGGGAACCGGGGTGTTTTTTAATCCATAGAGATAGTCCTGAATATTCTTTACGCTCTCTATCCGCTTGTCTGCCGAAACTAAGTCGTTGTATACGACTAAAAGGATAAACAGCAATATAAGAATGCTTGAAACTACAGCGAACAGAACAATCATAGGAAGATAATCCCATTCAAGCTCTTTGTACGTCAATTTATGTCTTTTCGCGTACGCTCTTTTTATCTTTTTTATCGGCATTTTGTCAGCAAATAACGAATTAATACAAACAGTATATATTCCATTTATCTAAATGCCAATATTACAGCTTCTGCTTGTTATGGTAAAATTCCCTTATTAATTAGCAGCTCATGAATTGGAATAATCTCACTTGCAGTTCTTTAATAGCCAAAATGTATCTAAACTATACCTATAATCCATGAAAATACCCAAAACTGCTAAAAAAGTATTCTCGGGAATAATCTGCGATGTTTACCAGTGGGAGCAGAAAATGTTTGATGGGAGTTTTCAGACCTTCGAGATGTTAAAACGGCCTGACACAGTGAACGTTATCCCTATAAA
>CAYVIR010000158.1:0-1318 GCA_964451645.1 uncultured Candidatus Saccharibacteria bacterium
GAAATAGTGGCCTTGGTAGGAATTGATTCAAGAGCTATCGGGGCCACTGTTACTGGCCTTGATAATATCGAGCCACTGCCGGTAATAAAAATCTCAGAGCCATCTGTTCGGATAAAAATAGAAGCGAACACGTCTCCCTTTGTCGGACGCGAAGGTGACTTTGTGACGGCAAAGCAACTACAGCAAAGACTGGAGAAAGAAGCAGTCCATAATATATCTCTTAACATCGAGAAAACAGATCAAGGAGCATTCTACGTGGCAGGTCGAGGAGACCTTCAGCTCTCAATCTTGCTTGAAGAGCTTCGCCGGGAAGGTTTTGAGCTTCAGGTTAGAAGGCCGGAAGTAATAACAAAAATTATTGATGGGAAAAAGTTTGAGCCGCTAGAAGAACTTTTTATAGAAGTACCGGAAGAGTATGCGGGCATTGTAATGAATACTGTAAGCGGTCGTAAAGGTGAGATGTTGTCCATGGAGAGTGATGCGGGTCGTACATATTTAAACTATAAAATACTGACAGCTAATCTACTTGGCTTGAGGAACACTTTGATAACTGAGACAAAGGGCAATTTAGTGATGCATAATTCACTTCTGGAATATGTAGAGTTCACTCCCAGAGTGAAGTTCTTCAGAAGAGGCGTTTTGATATCTTCAGATACGGGAGCATCCGCTGCGTATGCCTTAAATACAATCCAGGAACGAGGGGAATTATTCATTACTCCTGCGATCGAAGTATATGAAGGGATGATTGTAGGTATAAATAAATTTGAAGAGGATCTTGAAGTAAATCCTACAAAAGAGAGGCAAAAGTCGGGTGTCCGAAGAAATCAAGCTGAGATAACACAAATTCAGCTTAAAGCGCCGAAACAGCTCACCTTGGAATTCGCACTGTTTTTCCTTGCCGATGACGAGATCTTGGAGGTGACTCCAAAGAATCTCAGACTAAGGAAGAAGTATCTTACGAGAACAGAGCGTACATGGTCTAAGCGAAAAAATCTCACCGAGCTTGCCAAGCAAAGTCTGAAAATAGAGTAAAGCTTGAATCACTCAAACAAATGTAAGTGCCTTGCCGATATTATTCCCTCGACCAGTCCGCCCGATCCGATGAATATAATCTGTATAGTTTTCAGGTGCCTCAAAGTTTATAACATGAGACACATTAGGGATATCCAATCCTCGCGCTGCTACATCAGTGGCAACAAGGATATTCACTTTCCCCTCTTTAAAGCTTCTTAAAGATCTTTGTCTCTGATACTGTGTTTTATCACCATGAATTGACTCTGCCTTGAAACCCCGATCCTTTAATTCCTCGGATAATCTG
>CAYVIR010000158.1:1341-2357 GCA_964451645.1 uncultured Candidatus Saccharibacteria bacterium
TACTTTTTGAAAGTCTTCTTGATTCAATAAGTCATGCAGTACTTCCATCTTGCTCTGTCCGTTGCTTACTTTTACTACGTCCTGATCTACATGATCCGCTGTTTCTCTCTTCTTTACGGAGATAGTTACTGGGTCCTTCGAGTGAGCTTTTATAAGTTGTTCTATCTTATTATCTAAGGTAGCTGAGAAGAAAAGGGATTGTCTTTTCTCGGGAAGTTGACTTAAAACATATTTGATGTCATCTACAAAGCCCATATCGAACATTCTATCCACTTCGTCAAGCACAATATTAGTAAATTGTGAGAAGTTTAAAGCTCTTCTCTTAGAAAGATCAAGAATTCTCCCGGGTGTGCCGATCACAAAATGATGAGGCATACGCAACTTATACATCTGAGAATTAATATTTGTTCCGCCAATACAAATCACTTTGTTTACTTGAAGTCGATAGCAGATCGCATGGAGGTCCTCCTCAATCTGCACTGCTAGTTCTCTTGTCGGGGCAATTATAAGTACTTTCTCCCCTCGATTCAAAATAACTTTATTTAACATAGGAATTAAAAAGGCCAAGGTCTTTCCTGTCCCGGTGTTTGCAATTCCAATGATATCCTTCCCTTCAAGGATATGCGGGATCGACTGGTCCTGTATTGGCATAGGGGTTTTATAGCCTTTCCATGTGAGGTTTTCTTTCAGGGTATTATCAATATAGAACTCTTGAAAAGTAAAGTTGGGCTTGTAAATGTCCTCCTCTACCGATTTATTAATTCTATTGATATATTGTTCAGGGTTAACACCTTTGTTAAAGCTATTTCTCCCTCGTCTTTGATTCCGGTATTTGTTTCTCCCGTAACCATAATTATTGCCAAAGCGTTGCGTATACATTCTATAAATGTAAAGAATTTAATTAACCCAAGTTAACTTTGAAAATAACCTGCTATTTGCAGACAGGTTCTAAGGAGAAATACTACACGCAGAGTTCTAAAAAACTACTCATCCCAAAAACCAGTTAGATCTTTATC
>CAYVIR010000159.1:0-2353 GCA_964451645.1 uncultured Candidatus Saccharibacteria bacterium
ATAGCATTTATATCTTCAAATCTAATATTCATACCTAATCCTTCTTTAAATCCTGTTTCAAATGAGTCACAGAATTTCTGATCTATAGAGTTTATGGCTGCAAATTCCTGATTATTAAAAGCTTCAAATGAAATCTTACCGTTATTTGTGGTATTAATCTCCAACTTTGTACCAAATTCATTGATGTTCCATTCTTTATCGACAATCAAACTAAATTTATACGTGGAGTTCACATATTCTAGCTGGTTTTCTTTCAATTCTGAAAAGGCTTCAGACTCTGTAGGAGTCATATCCTCCCGTTGCGAGAAAATCATATACGCACTAACTACAAGCGCAATAATGACTATGAGCAAAACTGAAAATAACAAAATTTTTCTTTTATTATTTACCTTTAACGGCTTTGATATATTCTCCATTGAGGCGACCGCATTCGACGTGTCGACTGAAGGGTTTTGTCCATTCATTTGCATCTGATAGCAATAAGAAATTAATTAATTCTTTTTTATCCTATCTAAGACTATTCTATACCCATCATATCCATATTTTAAATACTCACTAATCTTAGCTATAGTAGCAGAGCTAGCACCAGTTTCTTTCTCAATCTGTTTATAGGCTGCACCATCATCCAGTAATCTAGCTACTTTAAGCCTCATCATTAAAGTCTTCTGTTCGGACTTCGTCAATATATCGGAAAGGAAAGCTTTAATCTCCTCCTTATTTCTTAACTTGCTCAGACCATCGACAATATCCGTGATATCTACTTCTTTCTCCATTTCAAAAAGAAATTCTTAACTAAAGACATTAATAAGATAACACGAACTCAACCCTCTTTCCAGACGAGCAAAGTAATCTTTTAAATCATTTTCTATCATTCTCTAAATGAGACAGAGTCGCACCAATGACTGCAAAGGGAATATAAAAAATATTCAATATCGGCAGGTAAATGGCAATCCCCGTAATAATTGCCAATCCGATGTTTCTATGAATATTGTCCTTCACATAAACAAACCTTTCTTTTACTTCATATCTACTTAAAGATAAGACTGGATCAAAAAAGTCTACAAGGGATAAAAATATATTGCCGAAGTACGTTACAAATCCAGCAATGAAAACGCCAACCACTGGGACTACGCCTATTAAAAGTGATATAGAAAACACCAGAAGCAAGATTATTGTCTTTATAATTTCATATTTTATAGAATATTTAACCCCATCTATGAAATCCTTAATCATGCTTGCTTCAGATCTCTTGATTATTCCTGCTTTTATCATCATTTTTTCCACCATCATACTATTAAATGGTGCCGCAATAATCGTTGCAAGAGAGTAAAATACAAGCACACCTATCAAGATAGTAAATAAAAATAAAATTACATTTATGGAAGTAGCTATAAGTCCTGAGACGTCTGATAGAATTTCAAAAGAAAACAATACATTATTAATTAATCTAAAGAAGGCGATCCAAAATACGAAAAGGACAACAATATTTATACACCATGGAATCAAAATATATCTCCATATCCATTTATTATGAGCAGTATATCTCGCAACTTTCAAGGGAAAATCAATTGACCTACCAGCATGAGATATGTTCAGAGCATTCATCTTATAATTTAGAAGAAGGAGTGGGTGTTATGGTGGTACTGGGAGTTCGCCCCACCAATATGAGTATATCCTCTCCAGATTGTGCCTGTTCTATGCCTAAATCTAAAGCATTAGAGAGCTCTTCAACACCCAATGTTTGTAAAATCAATTTGGTACTTTCAGGTTTTTGGCCATTTGTGAAGTCTATGACTCGAATTCCCTCAAAATCAGCCTTCCCAAACTCATTTTTAAATGTGTAGCTTTCCAAGAATGGAAGACTATTTTCTAAGGTCTTGACTTTATGGGTATTTGGTAGATATGTTTTCCCCCAATTTTTTACTAAAATCTTCGGCTGTTCCTTATATATATCAGAATTATTTAATATTTTTGTTAGCTCTGTATGAATACCTTCGTACGTAGATGATTTGGGTTTAATATAGTATGCTCCACTAGAAGAATCTGTGACTATTATTCGATTAATTCCTCCAAAATTAGGATCCAAAACTACATTTATTGGATCTCTAGAGACAGTATCGATATAACCTAAACCTGCAAGTATATCTTCAAATTGAATGTTCGTACTTATATTTTCTTTATAACTCTGAAGTAACTTTCTATAAAGCGTTGCTCTCTCGCTTATACTAATATCCTCTTCAAACAACTTATCTTTCAGTGCTTCTAGTATTTCTTGTTGTCTCCTAGCCCTAGAGAAGTCGCAACCCGATGGCGGGATCGACGAACGGCCCGGCGACGTAGGTGGCGATGTCTC
>CAYVIR010000160.1:0-1325 GCA_964451645.1 uncultured Candidatus Saccharibacteria bacterium
CTCCTCTTTAGAGGAATTGGGATTTCCAAGAACTGTGGCTAAAAAATCCCGCTGGGCTTTGGTCCCATATTTACTCGAATAGAAAGTGAGAAGGGTCTGCTTTCCCTCTACAATATCACCATCTGAGGACTTCCCGGTGGTTTTTTCGTCGCCAAAAGTTCCAAGGATATCATCTTGAATTTGGAAAGCCACCCCGCCCGGGATAGCATACTCAGCAAGCTTATCGAGTTCCATTTTTTCTGCACCAGCTAAAATCGCTCCTATCTGAATAGGATTATTGTAGGTATAAATTCCTGTTTTCCAGTACAAAACGTTTATTATGTCTTCCTCGCTGAGGCCACTTCTCACCTCATTGAGCATGTCATGTATTTGTCCATGTCCGGTTGTAATAATCTGTTGATTCAGCTGATTTAATGCCTTTTTTATTAGGTTTATATCAAAACCGGAGTTAAGAATAATATTAGCAGCAAGGTGATCTGTCAAGATCCCGATATTTACTGCAATAGTGTCGCCAAAATGTCTAGAGTTTTTCTTAAATCGACTTTTTTCGTGGATTCTACTATATGTTGCATTGATTGTAGGATAGCCCCTTCTATAATCAGCCAGATCCATGAAATCATCCTCGATTAAAAGAAATAAATGGACTAATTCAATGGCTGCAGCGACCGTTATAATTCTATCGAGATCTTCGCCCCTACAAAGTTTGTAAGTATAGTAGACGAAGGACGGCCTTAATCTCTTCCCTCCTACTGCGGAAAGACTTCTCAGTTCTTTCATATACCCTACTGCAAACGGACTATAGTTTTTAGCTTCCTTAACCTCTTTTTCTAAAATACTGTCCAATTCCTTGTCTACTTTTCCTTTAAAACTTTCCAGAGCTGTCCTTGCCAAGTCAGATTTAGAATTCATTTGCAAAATACTTGAAAGGAATAATTATAAATTCTTTATGTACTATTATCAAAATAATTTAATATGCGTTCAGAGGCAAAGACTATTTCACTCCACTAAATTAATATAAGTTCATAAGTAATTTAATTAATAACTTCCATCCAAATGAAGAGAAAATTATTATATCTCTCTTTAATACCTTTCTTTCTAATTCTAGGTATCGCCTTCTTCACAAAGAATATAGGGGCTCAGTCCACCGGGAACTATAGTATAGTATCCAGACTGGATGAGTCCGAGTCCATATCTCCAGAACAGAAAGCTTCTTTACTCTCTGCATTAAATGATCGTTGGAATGGGACAAAGCCTCTCGAAAATACTTTTTATCTTCATAGTATACGACAAGAAGAAGCATGGGCGCTTTTAGAGTTACATTACAA
>CAYVIR010000160.1:1335-2324 GCA_964451645.1 uncultured Candidatus Saccharibacteria bacterium
GTTCCCTCTCCAATTCCTTTTTAATGTTAATGACTAGGAACCCTGAAAACATATGGGAGTCAGCACTATCATATGAGCAACGTGCCGCAGAACTAGCAGAATTTATTCCGGATCAGGAACTTGATTTCAATGCCAAATCCACCCTTTTCAAATTCTATCCTAGTGCCTTTAAAGCTACAGCAACAAACATATCCTATAAGTTCCCCTGGTCTAATTCTCCCACTGATTTCTTCTTTTCGGGATTCCGTAGTCAAAACAGTGCCCCTTGTGTTAATAATTCAGCTTGGCATGGAGCTAAAGCATTTCATGATGGCATATCATGCCATGGATTGGACTTTGCTCCGGTGCTTACAAAGGAAATTACGAATAGTGACATACTCTCGCCTGTTACAGGATACGTCTCAGGTATTTGTAAAAATAGTGGTGACTTAAAACAGGCAGCAATATCGATCAAAGCTTCAAACAGCGACGAAAGTATAAGTCTCTATCACTTGCATCAAGCTTCCATTCCTACAGAAATCAAGCTTGGTTCTTTTCTAAACCAGGGAGATTATTTGGGTAGAATGGTCGAAGGAAGCGTCAATGAGAAAAGTTCAAAATGCCCATTAATTTCCGAAGGTACTCACATTCACATAGTCGCTCCCAACAAACCTTTCAAAATCGATGAATACAAATTTGACGAAAATCATAAGGTAACTTACTCCGATAAGGAGTACACTATGAAAGAGTATCAAAACGTAATTCTCAATTCATCCAATTCGCGGAATTACGCCTCTTGCTCCTACACTGGTAGTGGAGACTGGAATATAAGAGAACGATGTTCCGTGAATAATCTAGTCCAGGTGAGAGGCAATATTACGATCCAGGATGGAGGGGAGCTTATATTAGAACGTGACTCAAAGCTGGACCTTAACTTCTCTACTAATAAGCTTTTAATTAAAACAGGCGGGAAGATATCGATTAATCCAGGTGCCAAAAATTATTAAGAA
>CAYVIR010000161.1:0-2294 GCA_964451645.1 uncultured Candidatus Saccharibacteria bacterium
GCCGCATGTCTTTGCATTTTGTTCCCAAGCCAAGCAGACAAGTCCCTTTCAAGATCCGCCCAGGACATCAAATGATGAATATCTACAATGCCGGTAGAGGGATAATCATCTATCGTTTGGCTCGGAGTCTTGAAATTAATCCCTCTCTTTAATAATTCAGCCGGCAATTTCTCCAAGAATTTGAATATCCCACTATCTTCCCACTGATGCTCCCCAAAAGTCTCGTAATCCATGAAGAGGTTTATAGTCTGACCTTCTGCTCTCTCCACCCAGTTTGCAAACTTCTCAACTGTAAGTGGATGTTCTGTCCAAGACTTATCTGAGAACCTAAAGGCAATATCATCGGATAACTTATAGTTTTTAAGGAGCAAGCCGATCTTTCTGTTTGCCCGATCTTTGATACGATACTTTTTTATAATGCGTTCGTCTTCAGGATGTAAGTTAAACTTGGGAGGTTCGTAAACAAAATTGGGGGACTTTCCTTCCAAATAGTGATCCCATCCTTCGGCTACTATGCCATTAAAACCAAGCTTTCGTATAAAGTTTGCAAGTTCATTATTGTAGATAAGTTCTGTATTTCTAAAGATTTTAGGTCGTTTGCCAAATATTTTAAAAATTTTTTTCCTGTGCAGGATGATTTGTTTGGCAAACTCTTCCTTTGAGTAAACCCAACTTAGTGAATGATAATATGTCTCACTAAGCAATTCGACGCGTCTTGTCTTTATAAGTTTCTGAAAACTTTCTATTAGTTCGGGGTCATACTTCTCAAATTGTTCCAGAGCCACTCCTGAAATTGAAAAGCTGCAACTAAAGTCTTTATACTTCGCAAGTAAATCAAGTAAAAGAGTATTGGTCGGATAGTAGCTTTTTTTAGCCACTTTCTTGACAAAGAATTTGTTTGTTTGAGGGCTAGTCCCCTGGAAATAGTTGAGTTTTTGTGGTGAACCAAAATAGTTAAACTGACTAAGCCTAAGAGGTTGGTGTACTTGGAAGTAGAAACAGATTGATTTTGAGTATTTCATTCTCTGCGAGTTTCGCATTAATGGATAAGTTTCTTATATATATCAACAATTTTTGCTGTCTGTTTTTCCCAACTCATATGGTCGACATCAGTATGGCCATTCTCACTTAATGTGTCTTTCAACGGTTTATACTTGAGAACAGATAAAATTTTTGTGGCCATATTATCGATATCCCAAAAGTCTACTTTAAGGCAGTTTTGGATCACCTCGCTCACTCCGCTTTGTCTTGAGATTAATACTGGCGTGCCATTTCTCATAGCTTCCAAAGCAGTAAGGCCAAATGGCTCAGTTATGGATGGCATGACAAAAAGATCTGCTCGTCGATAGGCTTCGTCGACTTGCTTGTGGTTTAACCATCCAGTAAAGACAACATTTTGAGATATACCTAGATCAATACTTAGATCTATCAATTCCTTTATCATCTCTCCTTTTCCCACGAAAACAAATTTAACCGTTGGATAGATTTGAATCACTTTCTGAGCTGCTTTTAGAAGGTAGTCGGCACCTTTGGCGATGGTTAGTCTGCCTAGAAAAAGTATGGTTTTCTCCTCAAATTGGGATTCATTCTTTAAAGAGAGGGTGATAGGTGTTTTTTCTACTGCATTGTGGATGACTCTAATCTTTTTTTCAGGAATCCCATATTTATCCATAATAATATTTTTTGTATAGTTGGAAACTGCGATCACCAGATCTGCATTTTCCAGTCCGTACCTCTCATAATCCAATACTGCCGGGTTTGGGTGTCCAGCTGATCGGTCATATTCAGTAGCATGTACGTGCACAATTAGTGGCTTTTGGGATGCAAGCTTGGCATTAACTGCCGCTTTAAATGTCATCCAGTCATGTGCATGAATCACATCAAAATTCTGTCCTCTTACAATTTCAAATGCCCGGAAGGAATATCTTTCGACTTCCTCAAAGAGATTTAAACCGTATACATCCCCGCTTTCTGTTAGCATGTATGAAGATTTTTTATTCTTCATAAACTGTACGTATTCTGTACTATTTATGTACGGCGTAAGGGTAGTATTGACAGGAAGAAGATTAAGTCTGGATTCGTCAATTATAACTGAAGAAGCATTTATCAATTTTAGTTCAGGGATACCAATAGACACCGGAAGTTTCGGGATCACATAAGTTACTTGTATGCCTGCTGTCAGCAGTCGTTCTATTATTGAACGACACACTACCCCTAAGCCTCCATGGACTATAGGCGCTAGTTCCCAGCCAAACATTAATACTTTAAGGGACATTGGACAGTTTTATTTAACC
>CAYVIR010000162.1:0-2234 GCA_964451645.1 uncultured Candidatus Saccharibacteria bacterium
GTTCTATTTTGAGCGATTCGGAAAACCCTCTTGCCCCGTATTTGCTCGCAGTGTATACAGATAAATTTGAGGCAGGCTCGATTGCTTTTGTGGAGAGGATATTGACAATAAACGCTTCTCTGGCTTTTTTCAATAACTTTAATGAGACTTTAGTTGTATAAATTAAGCCTTTTATATTTACATCGAGAATATTGGAGATATCTGAGGGGTCCGTTGCCTCGATTGCCCCATCCAGATAAAGGCCGGCATTGTTTATGAGTACGTCCAACTTAGCAATATTCTTCACCAATAGTTCTACTTGATTGTAATCGCTTACATCACATTTGAAAGTCCTTAGCTTAGAAGATGCTAATATTTGGGAAGCATTATCCAGTTTTTCTTTACTACGGCCACAAATAATAACTTCGGCTCTCTCAGCTAGCAATATTTTTGCAAGTTCCAGACCCAGGCCTTCGCTTCCTCCAGTGATTAGTATAGTTTTATTGAATAAATTCATGCAATTATTTTATCAGAATTCGATATATTAATGAATTGAGATGGATTTTGACCTCTAGAATTTTACTTTAATTATAGTATATTGTGATGATATCAGCCTTTTTCCGTTTAAATAATGCAATAATTCATTAAACATGAATAAGCGGCGGAATAGAAGTTTCTCAGTATTACATCTAAAAGAGCCTTTTCGGCTTTTTTTATTTTTTAGATACCTTCTATGGAAGGACCTCAAATACTGCGAGTTGAGAGCTCAGGGGATCAATTAAGTGGTGCAAGGAGGCGACAGTATTTATTGTATGCCGCAGCAGGAGGTGCGATCGAAAACAGGCTCCCAATATTAGGATTGGATGGAAGCGGCTTGGTACTTAACGCTGGAGACCAGGTATACTATATATAAAGTTAGTATATTTCATATTCTTTCAATAACTTTTTATTGCCTTCTACTTGATACTGTAAAAGTTCCGAATATACTCCCTTTTTTAATGCTAGCTCTTTGGGATCTCCAATGTCGACAACAGTTCCCTTGTCAAGTACGACTATCTTGTCCACGTTTTGTATAGTTGAAAATCTGTGGGCTATTATTATTACTAGTTTATCTCGCATTAAATTTCTCAATGCTTCTTGAACTATCGATTCAGATTTTGAATCAAGATTGCTTGTCGCTTCATCAAGAATCAGTATGGGCGCATCCTTAAGTATTGCACGAGCGATCTGGATTCTTTGTTTTTGTCCTCCTGAAAGTTTTATTCCTCTTTCTCCAACATTTGTATCAACTCCCTCCGGTAATTTATTCACAAACTCTAGTGCATTTGCTTGATCCAGAGCTTCAAGTATGCTTGTATCATCGGCAGCAGATCCGTAGGCGACATTTTCTTTAATTGTCGTCGAGAAGAGCTCATTTTCCTGGAAGACGAGTGCAATATTGTTCCGAACGAATTGACGATCCAGTTGTTGGTAGTTTTGGCCATCTAAAAAGATATTGCCAGACTGGGGATCATAAAATCTGAGTATGAGGTTCACAATTGTGGACTTCCCTGCTCCACTATGGCCTACAAGTGCTACTTTCTCTTTGGGGCCAATTTTGAAAGTCAATTCCCTTATCACATCGTTATCGGAATTATAGTGAAAGCTAACCTTATCAAACTCTATTGTAGTATTATCTATTTTAGAATATGAAGACTTCGCTTTAAGCTTCTCTCCTTCAGGTAAATCCAAAATTTCTATAAACTCCTTTGATCCACTTTCGGCGGCCTGTATCTGTGTCAGAATATATGACATGGAAAATAATGGCCGCCTTGCCTGGTCGAGAAGCTGAATAATCAAAACCATCTCACCGATTGAAAACCTCCCTTGGTAGGTTAGCCAGAAAATTATTGAATAAATGACTATCATTATCATTGTCACCCCGCTATTTCTCAGGAAATCAATGGTGTGATACATTTTGCTCTGTTTAGCGTAGATTTTGTTGATTTGGGAGATTTTCTTGGTGATGAATTCTGCTTCCTTTATCTCGTTCGTGAAGCTTTTGACCACCTTTATATTGCTTATGACTTCCTGAATCCTGCCCCGAGTGATGTCTTCAAGTTTATTCTTTTTCTCTTCAGCTTTCCCCCACCTTTTTGTCGAAATAGATGTCAGATACAAGTAAATCGGAAAAATCGCGGCCGTTAAGAGGGCTATTGGTACGCTGTAGTACAAAAGAGCTATAATTATGAAGACACTTTGCAGGAGTGTCGGGA
>CAYVIR010000163.1:0-2232 GCA_964451645.1 uncultured Candidatus Saccharibacteria bacterium
ATTCATACTATGCTTGTTAAACCGCAATCAACGAATCTGGCAAAAATAAAAGTAGTCGGTGTGGGAGGTGCCGGGGGGAATGCCATAAACAACATGATCAAAAATTACGAAATCGAGGGGGTAGAATTCATAGCGGTCAATACAGACGCACAAGTTTTAGGGTCCAATAGTGCGGAGGTTAAATTGAGAATTGGCGAAGAAATTACGAGAGGACTGGGTAGCGGAGGCAACCCTCAAATTGGAAGGAAGGCGGCCGAAGAATCTGTAGACTTACTTCATGAACATCTAGCAGGAGCGGATATGGTATTTATTACGGCCGGCATGGGAGGAGGCACAGGAACTGGCGCGTCTCCCGTGATTGCAGGTATTGCGAAAAACCTCGGGGCACTTACAATTGGTATTGTCGAAAAACCTTTCAATTTTGAAGGTCGACGTCGGATGGAAACCGCCCTTCAAGGCATCTCCGAAATCAGGGACAAGGTAGACACGCTCATCGTTGTTCCCAATCAACGGCTTCTAGATGTGATTGAGAGAAATATTTCTTTTATGGAGGCCATGAAGAAAGTTGATGATGTCCTAGCTATGGCCGTCAAGAGTATTTCTGAACTTATCACCCAGGGCGGCATGATAAATGTAGATTTTGCCGACATCAAGTCCATCATGCTTAATGCAGGAACGGCCTTGATGGGCATGGGTATCGCAAGTGGGGAGGATAGAGCAAAAGAAGCGGCCAAGATGGCCATGGAAAGCCCTTTGCTCGAAGCTTCTATTGATGGGGCCACTGGGGTTTTGTTCAATATTATTGGCGGGGAGGATCTTGCCATGTATGAAATTGACGAGATAGCTCGCACAATCTCCGACGTAGTTCACCCTGATGCCAATATCTTCTTCGGGGCAAATGTCGATCCATCCCTTGACGAGCAACTTCAGGTAACTGTACTGGCAACAGGCTTCGAAACCAATAATCAAGGTGTTCCAATACCTCAAGGGAGCACAAACAACTCCTACTCCAGTAAACGACCAAACGTACCAGAAGAGCAATCTAGGCCTGAGCCCAGGCCAGTAGAAAAGAAAACAGCTCTTTTCAGTGACGACGAAGAGGACTATGATATAGACAACTTGGAATCAACGCCCTCCTTCTTAAGAAGAAAGAAAGAGTACTAGAACGTTACTAAACAGGGTTAGCTACCACTACAAAGCGGTTAGCACTGTTTCCGTCTGGATAACAAGTGAAAAGAGTTAAGGTTTCTTTTCCAATATCTCCTGTGATTATGGAGATGTCGTGGGGTTCAACTATCTTGCTTTTTGCAACTTTATATTTATATTCTTTACCTTCCATTTTCACCAAAACCTCATCTCCAATACGAATATCCTTCAACTTAGAAAATGCAGCAGTCGGGTCATTAGAACGATCGTAATAATTGCCGGAGGCACTATGTCCATATATAACAGTATTATTGTTTAATGGGGAGATAGGAAGACCAGTTCCATTGAAGTGTGCAAGACCTCCTTCAAGATAACTGTCATATACCTCTTCTACCCCACTTTCTACATTTGCGGTAACACGCAAATTCGATATCTTAAGCGATGGGATGGAAAGGGTAAATGTTCCTTTAAAACTGTTGCTAAGAGGATCTGCCAACAACTTATTGCTTGCAACAGCCTCATCCTTAAGCTGTTTGAAGTACTCTGCCCCGGGATTCGATATATACTCAGCTCTCGATACATAATTCTCAGATGCTAATGCTATTGTAGAAGTATCGTAATAGTTAACCTTAAGTTTTATGAATTCTCTAAAATCGGGAAAAAATTGTTGATAAATCATAAACAGACCTCCCGTTATTAGGAAAAGTGGAATTAATGCGCCTATAAATTTTGAGTTGACTAGGAATTCCTGGCAATTACCTACTAAAGAAAAAAGTACGTCTCCAACGGTGGTTTTTCCATATGATTTGGTATCTTTATAATAGAAACTAATGGGAGAATTTACATCGACTGCGCGAACAGGCGCCTTTGTATACGAATACAGAGCCATCGTCAGTAAAGAATAGTTATAGTTAGTGCAATTGATCTAAACGAAGAGTGCAAGTCCGCGCTTAGTACAATCTACATCCTACAATTTATTTCTACGAAACTCAACAGATATTTAACAATTATGATAGAATAAACAATATTAATTACTCATACACTTCTCCTATGGCTATAAATCAAAAAATTAAAAAGGAAGTACGC
>CAYVIR010000164.1:0-2227 GCA_964451645.1 uncultured Candidatus Saccharibacteria bacterium
CTTAAAGACTTTCTCATGGAAATTTTCATAAATTTATAAGAAATTCTATATCCCATGAGTCCTCTTGTCAAAAATAGAGGTCCCTTATCAAACCCGAGTAATTTGTCGCATCCTATTTTGCCAGTAGTTCAACGCACTAAGTGAGGACCGCTGAGTATTCTTAATATTTCGCTGATTAGAAAGGATGCCCTTATCTTCAGCATCGTCCAAAAACTCAGCCACATAGAAAATGTAATTCGTCGGATCTCTATATATTTGAGAGACGGTATCTACCAATACATATCCATTGCTCTCATCAAACGCATCATAATAAAGGAATAGCTCATTTATGCTAGAATCTTTGATATGGCCATAAATGAAACTAAAATAAAAGCAGTAATACTAGATCTTGACCAGACCATTACAACTGATGAAGCATCATGGCTACAGTTTACTCGCATACTTGGCGCAGATCCCACGACTCACGTAAAGATCTACGAGAATTTTAGACAAGCGAAACTTACATACCCGGAGGCCAAAGCTCAATTGTTAAATTTATGGCAAGAAACGGGAAAAACCGATCGACAAAACATTAAAAAAGCATTCGAGAGGATCCGGGTAAGAGACGGAGCCCTTGAAGCAGTTGGATATCTTAGGGATAAATATGATCTTTGTATAATATCCGGTGCAATCGACTTATTTGTCGAAACGATTGCCGAGAAACTTTCAATAAATACCTGGTATGCATCTACTCGTCTAAAATTCGACAAGGAGAACAAGCTTGTGGACTTCGACTACAAACTTAGTCGGGGTGAAGAGAAGCTCCATTTTTTAGAGGACTATTGCAGGAGAAATGACCTTCATCCCTCTCGATGTGCAGCAATCGGAGACGGAGAATCTGACATGCCTATTTTTTCAAAGGTTGGACGGCCGATATTGTTCTTGGCGCAAGAAACAACGCCCGAACAACGTAAATTGATACCCACACAAATCAAGAACTGGCCGGAAATTTATAAATTCCTCTAAAGAGAGCTGCCCCGAAGGGCAGCTAGCGGTCGAATGAATCTATTTTATTCTGCTTTCTTTTTGGCTTTTGTCTTTTTCGCAACTTTTTTCTTTGTAGTCTTCTCCGCCTTTTTGATAGAAGATTTAGGTTTAACTTCTTTGATGGAATTTACAAGCTGCTTTGCAATCTCGGCGTCCTTTGTTTTAGGACTTGCCAAGTTTAACTGCTGTTGTAGGATTGAAATAATTCGATCAAGTTTAGCATTCATCGATACCAATTCCTTATTTGATCCTTCTCTATTTGCTCGGGAATCATTTCGAGATGTAAAATTAGAACTTCTATCTCCTCTATCCCCGTCATCTCTCATTGTTCTAAAACAATCGCTACAATAAACAGGCTTCCCACTAGTTGGCATAAAAGGCACCTGACAATTCTTTCCACAATTGTCGCAAGTGGCATCAAACATTTGCTTATTGCGGTCTCTATCGCCGTAGTCATTTCTGTTTTCGTTACGGTCACGGAAGTTCCCACGGTCACGGAAATTCCTGTTTCCACCCGAATAATTATTTTTCCTAAAGTCTGACATGATATTTATTATCAATAATGATTAAAAGTAGATTCAGTATACTCTTTTCGAAGGGAAAAGTATTGTGATAATTGGAAATAGGCAGATCGCAGATAGAATTCTTTCCATTTTATTCCTACTACATCATCGTATTTAATCTTCAATAATATATTCCCACCCAGGTTGCCACTTTCCAACCTTTCTCCAGTCTTTTTTGAAAGCTTCTTCCCACGTCCAACCTTTGAGTAATACATCTAAAGCGAGTTGAGGAGCTTTGTGGGCTACTATAGCAACTTCTTTATTTTGATAATTTTCTTTTAAAAAGTTTATAAAATCACTGATTCGCGCTTTTACATCCTCATAACTTTCACCCTCAGGGAAAGGCACTTCGATAGACTTTTCTTGCATTGGCTCAACGATTTCTGACGGTTGACCGTTATAAGTCCCGTAATTGCACTCTCGAAGCCTAGGATCGATAATTATATTCTCACCGAAGGTTAGCCCTGCCGAATGAACAGCCCTTACAAGATCAGAACAAAATATTGCATCAAACTTTTTATTATTGATCTGCTTGATCAGTTCTTTTGATTGTTTAACACCGGGTGCCGAAAGATCAACATCTTTCCAACCAGACGATATGTTATTCTCGTTGTCAGTCGTAGTACCATGAACGAAAT
>CAYVIR010000165.1:0-2184 GCA_964451645.1 uncultured Candidatus Saccharibacteria bacterium
ACCCGGATATAATTATGGTAGGAGAAATTCGTGATAAAGAAACAGCGAAGTTGGCTGTCCAGGCATCTCTTACCGGCCATTTGGTACTGGCCACTCTCCATACTAATAGTGCGTCAGGGGCTATTCCAAGATTAATTGATATGGGCATTGAACCCTTCTTGCTCTCCTCCACTATTAATTTAGTGGCATCACAAAGGCTCACTAGGAAAATTTGTCTGGAGTGTAAAATTCAAGAACAGGCAACCGACGAGCAGTCCAATTTAATTAAGAAGGTTTTGATGGATATCCCGGGGTTTGATTTCGACAAACTTTTAAGGCAGAATAATAATAGTCTAGTCCTAAATAGAGGAAAGGGTTGTCCTAAATGCGGAGATAGCGGTTACAGAGGCCGTATTGGTATATTTGAAGCTTTCAAAGTGGATGATGATATATTAAAGTTGATAACACAGGCGTCTACAAGTCAGATTATTCATAATACAGCGGTAGATAAAGGAATGATAACAATGATGCAGGATGGTTTTTTTAAGGTTTTAGAAGGATTGACTACCATTGAAGAAGTGCTTAGAGTTGTAAATTAGAATTATATAAAAATGCAGAATCCACCATCATCACCTCAGAACGATATTCGTGAATTCGTAGGTCCTCCGCTTCCTCAAAAAGCATGGCCGACAAATGGAAAGATTAATGATATCGATTTACAATTGGTTACTGACTTCCGTGACAGTCAGGCCGCGTCTAATCAGAATAGCAATAATTCAGTTCCTGCACAGCAAGTTCAGGTACAGGATCCTACACCAGCTGTAGACCCTGTAACCTCTGAGGGTAGCGTAGTGAGATACTATCAGCCAGCGGTGGTCCCTCCCGTAAATATATCTACTAACTCCAGAACGATAAGCACTATTAACGAGCTTTTATCTTTGGCAGTTGAAAAGGGAGCTTCCGACCTTCACCTTTCTGTAGGTTACCCTCCCCTACTGAGAATTAACGGGGACCTTGTTCCTGTTCCCTTGCCTATTATTACCGATCAACAATTGGCTAAGCTCTTTAGTGAGATTTTACAGGATAGACAAAAACAGCAATTACAAAATTACTTAGATATCGACTTTTCGTATACTCATCAGTCAGGAAATAGATTTAGAATTAACATTTTCTACAAACAGGGACAACTTGCAGGGGCATTCAGGTTAATTCCTTCGAAGATAAGGACAATTGCAGACTTAGGGATGCCCACTGTTCTTCAGGACTTCACGAATGTCGCAAATGGCTTGATACTTATAACAGGGCCGACAGGTAGTGGCAAAAGCACGACAATAGCATCGGTCATTCAGGAAATAAATATTACGCAGCCACGGCATATCATAACCATTGAAGATCCTATAGAATACGTATTCCCAAGAGCTAGAGCTTTGATAAATCAAAGGGAGGTGGGGAGAGATGTAAGAAGTTGGACAAGAGGACTACGGGAGATACTTAGAGAAGATCCCGATGTAGTATTGGTAGGAGAAATGAGAGATTACGAAACGATCGCTCTAACTATAACTGCTGCTGAGACTGGGCATCTAGTACTTTCCACACTGCATACAAATAGCGCATCGCAGACGATAGATAGGATTATTGATGTATTTCCCGATGTACAACAAGCGCAGATCAGGGCACAGCTTGCGAATGTGATCCATGCAGTGGTTTCTCAGAGGTTGGTTCCAGTCAAGAGTGGCGGTAGACGGGCAGTTTCTGAAATTATGATTGCCACTCCAGCAATGAGAAATGCCATTAGAGAAAAGAAAACATACCAACTCGATAATATGATACAAACTGGGTATGAACTGGGGATGATTAGTCTTGAGAAGTCACTAGTAAATATGATTCGAGCAGGAGAGATTACTTTGGAGGAGGCACAAGCATATACGGTAAAACACAACGACCTAATTAGCCTATTAAAGCAAAATTAATGGCAGTATTTAATTATGAGGCTTCCGACAAACAGGGGAAGATTATTCAAGGGAAAAGAGACGCAGAATCGGCTCGGGATGTAGCCGAATACCTACACGGACAAGATCTGATAGTAATAACAATCGAGGAAACTTTCAATGTAAAAGGTTTATTAAGTCTACAGATTGGAGGGGTTCCTTTTAAAGAAAGAGTTTTTTTGATTAAACAGCTTACTTTTATGCTTGAAGCTGGTCT
>CAYVIR010000166.1:0-2164 GCA_964451645.1 uncultured Candidatus Saccharibacteria bacterium
AGTTGTCGTCAATTTTGCGGATTATTTCTGACCAATTGTCATTTTTGTAATTGTATAAACCGTTGATTTTGTCTTTGAAAACAAGACCGGCTTCAAGTTTAATCCTATCATTTGCCCGTGAACGATAAGCGTCCATCGCCAAACCAAAGTTTGCAGCAAATACAAATGCGAAAATGCCTATCGCTATTAGAAGCTCTACTAAGGAAAATCCTTCCGTGTTTTGTAATTTTTCTCTCTTCATATTATCAGTCTACACCAAAAGGGAATTGGCTTGTATCGACATTTTTAGTGGTATTAAAGTTCGCATCTCTGTAATTACTTTCAATACTTACAATTTTACCTGATCCGCTACCAGAGACAGTGGCACTACAGCTTCCTCCATTCACTTTATTGATTTGGAAAGTTCCTGTATAGCTTATATTTCCACTTAATCTATAAAGCGATTCCTCTAAACAAGAAAAGGAAGTATTTTGTGCATAAATTTGTCTTGTATAGCTGGATGTAGATTCTCCAAAATCAATAGCCTGAATAATGACTGTTATTCCTGTTAATACCAGGAGCCCAGAGAAAACAAGCACAGTAGTAAGCGCAATATTCCCGGGATAGTTTCTCATATTAATCAAATAAAAATGAATTAGTGAAATCCTTACGTACATCGCTATTGGCAATGGAGGTAATCCCAATAGTGACTTCAACTCCAATTAAATTATTGCTTGTATCCTCGATTCTTTCAAGCTTGAATTGGTCTATTTTAAGATCAGACCTCGTTAGATTCGCTCCCGAAAACAATAGTTTATTATCAACAACATAGTATTTCTTGTCCCCAGGATCGAGAACTAACATATCATCAACATAATCTCCATCCCCATCATTGAATCTAGTTTCTTCATCTGTTATATCAGTATCGATACTCGTATAAGTATTAAAACTGTCTTCAAAGTGTTGAGTTAGAAAAATAATGCTCCTATCAATTTTTAATGTTTCTCCGGAGAGCTGATTACTATCTTCTAAATAAAAGAAAAACTGTATAATCCCGAAGAAAAAAATTGCAAAGATAGCTAAATATAAAAGGATTTCAATTAAAGTAATTCCTTTAAGATTTTTCTGCATTATTCCAAATAATAGTTTATTAGCCCTTCCGAATTAATCTCCACAATCGCATTCCTACCTCCGCCGATTAGAGTTATGCTCAAAGCACCGTCTTTCGGCCTAAATGTTCCTTTAGTAAATATCAAATCTACAGTGGTTGGGGTGGATTTTTTTATTCCGCCAGTATAGTTCACTGTAAAATCGGAAGTTCCGGGATGTACAGGAGGCTCAACCGCAGTACTGAAAAATTCATAGTTTGTCTCGTTAAACCTTATCCCATAGCTTTTATCTTCTTTAGAAGCATACGCATCTTGTTGGGCACGAAAAATGCCACTACTTAAATCAGAGGCGGATTCCACAACCCGATTAGAGCTTATTTGTCTAGTACTAAACGGAACAGCAAAAAAGCCAATTATACTCACCACTCCTAAAGTAACTAATACTTCTACTAAAGTGAAACCATTTCTGTACTTCATTAAAGTTGATTAATATTTCCTGTTAATTGGTAAATTGGACCAACTATGGAAATGGCCAATACAGCAACCATTAATCCGATAAAAATCAAAAGCAGGGGCTCAATAATAGTACTCATGTTACTAGTCATCTCTTCAACCTCTTCCGCATAGAAATCGTAAAGATACAAGAGATTGTCTTCCAGAGTGGCAGTTTTCTCTCCTACACTTATCATTTTTACATATAAGGGAGGGAAATATTTTGGATACCTTTCTAATACATTCGCAATATTTTTCCCTTTCTGTACCTCACTTTGAAGATCTGTGAAAATCTTTGAATAAACAACATTCCCCGTCGTAGTAGCAGTAATTTTTAATGCATCCGCCAAAGGTATACCACTCTCTAAAAGTATCCCCAGTGTTCTAGAGAATGTCGCTAGAATATTTTTTCTGGTAAGTTCTTTTATAAGTGGGATAGAAATCATTATTCGATCCTTCAAATCCTTGCCGGTCTTGGTTTTAAAGAACTTATAGAATGCCACGAATACGATAAAAATCGCAATAAGAATGTACAAGATGTTATTTCTCATAAATTTCGAGACGTCTAAAACTAACGTTGTTAG
>CAYVIR010000167.1:0-1519 GCA_964451645.1 uncultured Candidatus Saccharibacteria bacterium
GAAAGAGGAAAGAATGTCAGGTTGCAGAAACATTCATATTTGAATATTAATTCTAAAACCAATCTCCTGTTACTCATCACTTAAAGCGGTAATTTGCTTTTCAATTTCAACGTGATCGAAATACTCTATCCAAATTACTTTGCATTTCTTTTGTAGGCCTAGTAATTAAGATAGTGCTGATCAATAAAACAAATATTATGGTGATCACTTAAAATTTAGGCCGTTGTAATTTTTGTAGTTAATTTATTAGAATTTGCCCATGTCCAATACACGAGGATTAATAAAGAACATAGCCGCTAAACTTAAAAGTGAGCAAAAGGACTTAAAAATAATTGAATCTAGGATAAAAATGGAAAAAGCTGAGATTAAGAATAAAAACTTCTTTAGACTATTATTGAAGGCAGATAAAATTAACAAACGTATTTCCTTACTTCAATTGCAGCTTCAAACTCTTACAAAAAATTACCGTAGACAGATTATTGTCAATGTCGGCTCAAAGGTCCAGCTAATTTCAGCTAGAATCGGAGAGGTATTATTTGTAGACGCAAAAAGTTATTTCCAGTTAATTGGCAAAGGTATAGGAGACATGGTGGTAATGAATAACGCTATTTTCTATATTGCTGGGGTTTACTAGAAGACACTATTTGTCTTACTTCGCCGACTAAATACAGAGAGCCAGTAACTACTATAGGATAATCTTTCGTGGCCTCGATAGCATGATTAATGGCCTCAATGGGTTTAGAAAATACACAAGCCGTCTTACCGGAAATCTTCGTAATAAGTTCACTTAGCTCGGAACTATTAAATGATTTATGATTGAAATCCTGACTAGTGGTAGTGAATTGGGTCACAATAAGTTGATTTGTATATTTTGAAATTTGTTTAATCATAGATGAGATATCCTTATCTTCTTTAAAGGCGAGGATAAACGTAAAATCTTTTCTCTCGTATTTCTTCCATAGGCTTTCTATGAAAGCAGCCATCTTTTGTGGGTTATGCGCCCCATCAAGAAGGAAGTCAGCTCCTTTATATTTTATATGCTCAAACCTGCCTTCAAATTTATAGCTCCCTATGACCTTCTTAACTATATCAATATTAAGTTTCCAATTATCTCGGATAGAGATCTCCCTACAACATTGGAGAGCAAGAGATAAATTCTCCCGCTGGTACTCTGGAAGATGGTCGACATATTTCCGTATTCCTGGAATAGACAGATAATCATCTTCGCCAATAAATTTTATTTTGGAGTTCATTTCTTGTGCCCTTCCTTTTAGTACTCTCTTTATCGGCATATCGGAATTGACTGTGATGGCTGCCTGTAATCTATTTATAATGCCTGCCTTGTTTAATGCTATTTCTTCAAGGGTATTGCCTAAGAGATGCATATGATCAAATCCAATGCGGGTTATCACATTGTATTTGCTTTTATTTGAAATGCTGTTAGTGGCATCGTATAAACCTCCAAGGCCGGTCTCTACAACCGCATAGTCCACTCCCATTTTGTAAAAGTAGCAGTAGG
>CAYVIR010000167.1:1529-1837 GCA_964451645.1 uncultured Candidatus Saccharibacteria bacterium
CCATCACTATCAGGACTTCAAAGTAGGTTAGTTTGCCGAAGTGGGTCTCTTCAAGTTCGATAAGCCAGGGGTAAATATCATTTAGGACGGAGGTGAAGTCCTGTTTTGTTATCAACTGTCCGTTGAGTTGAATCCTCTCTCTTATATCCACTAAGTGTGGAGATATAGTTAAGCCGGTATTGAATCCATGGCCTAGAAGGATATCGTGAATAAATTTTGCCGTAGAACCTTTTCCTGAAGTGCCTGCAATATGGATAGTTTTCACTTTCTCTTGGGGATTATCAAGCAAAGACAGAGCATATTTAACC
>CAYVIR010000167.1:1847-2084 GCA_964451645.1 uncultured Candidatus Saccharibacteria bacterium
ATACCCCGTATCGATCTTATTTTTGATCAGACTATAGATGTGATTTTCCGCTTCAGAAAATCTTTGGAACTTCATCGATTGCGAACAACAAGAGTTTCAAAAGTAAGGGGCGAATCTCCCTTCAAAGCGAACAATATTACTTTCGCTACATCTTCTGGATTCATCCATTTGCTTTTATCTTTTATACTTCCGGCTTTATAATGGAAATCAGTATTCATACTTGCAGGGCAAAAATCA
>CAYVIR010000168.1:0-2061 GCA_964451645.1 uncultured Candidatus Saccharibacteria bacterium
GACTATCAACAACGGCTCATTAAACAATTAGAAGCCTATATTACTGGTTAAATATAAATGATCCGAAATCACCTTTTCTGGCCGTTGTGGAGCATACCAATTTTGTGGATAAGTCGAAATACGCAGATAAAGTACTCCTTTATATAGCAAAATACGTCGATGTTGATAGTGAGCTATTCAGATCTTCTGAGGATGATTTATTTGATAAGTATTGTGACTATCTGCCTAAAATTAATCCAGACTTTAAGCGAGAGTGGGTGAAAAAAAGATATTTCTTCAAATCATCTTTTGCCCAACATGTTGTAACAACTGGTTATAGTGTCCCGGATTATGAGACCTCTATCCCTGGGCTTTATTTTGCCAATTTTACTCAAGTTTTTCCTCATGATCGTGGAACAAACTATGCTGTAGAACAAGCGTTAATTTTATCCAAATTAATTATTGAAAAATATGGAAATTAAATATTTCTTAATGTGGTATTTACTGCTTTTCGGCTTTGGAGTAATTGGCCTTCCTATTTCGAGTATGATTTTCAAAAGCTGGCAAGATAAAGGATATGCGTTCTCAAAATATGTAGGACTGTTTATGGTGGGAATGGTTTGGTGGTTTCTTTCCTCAATTCATATACTGCCTTTCTCGCAGACCATAGGCTTAGTATTGTATCTATTGGCATTTGTGGCAGCTCTGTATTGGCTTTATAAGACTAAATTTAGGGTTACAAAGTACATGCTGATCGAAGAAGGTGTCTTCCTTTTTTTGATGATAATCTGGACGTTAATTAGGTCTACAAATCCAAGAGCAGAGGGAACAGAGAAGATGATGAACCTTGCTTTCATGAATTCTATTAACCGTACAGAATTTTTCCCGCCCATGGATATGTGGATGTCTCAAAGTGGAAATATAAACTACTACTATCTAGGCCACTACTTTTTTGTGTTGATCGGGAAATTGGGAAACATTGCAACAAGTTATGTTTACAACTATGCGTTGGTTACTATTATAGCTCAGACATTCATTGAGCTATTCAGTATATTTATCGAACTATTTAGAAAGGGAAAGGAATGGATCAAGATGACTTTTGCACTCATGGGCTCAGCGTGGATCTGTTTTGCCGGTAATCTTCATCTTGCCTATGAGTGGTTTGAGGCATATTTCAAAGGAGAGGAGTTTTCTTATTTCTTCCCTGATTCCACCAGGATCATTGAGTACACGATCAACGAATATCCTGCCTATAGTATTGTCTTGGGTGATGTGCACGGCCATTATATAGCCTTGCCTTTCCTAGTGATAATTCTCGCTTTAGCTATGGTAGGCTTGAGAAAAAAGATTGGTACCAGATCAAAGCTGAAGTTCAACATGATAATTTCACCTTTGGTGATAGCACTATATGGGATTAATAGCTGGGATATGATTACGGCCGTATTTATTTTTACAGTTATACATTTCTATCAGGTACTAAATATTAATGAAGACCTTGAAATAAAGATTAAACACTTTGTGTTAGCTGAATTAAGTTTACTTCTTCCAGGGCTAGTATTGATGTTGCCATATATTCTGAATTATAACCCGGCGATCGGGCCTGAGGGTGGATTCCCTCTCGGAATAGTTCCATTTAGAACGAAGAGTGCACCATTACCATGGATGCAGTTCTGGTTCCAATTTTTGATTGCTCCGGCCTTGTTCGCTATCGCAATCAAGCTTCGCGTGATTAATGATCGAGCCATGAAAGTCTACCCCTTGATACTAACATTTGTAGCAATATGTCTTATCGTGGGGGTTGAATTTTTCTTCCTGAAAGACATCTTTCATAAATCTAACCCAAGCTACTTCAGGACAAATACGGTATTTAAATTCTACTATCATGCATGGATAATATTTGGCGTCGCAGCGGTAGCATATATTTACTCTATCTTACATGGAGGACTACCGGGTGTTTCTCGTGAGGGTAAAGAGCTTCAAGGGAAAGTTTTAAAAAGGATTAAAATATTCAAGACCTCGGTTTTTGCTTTATCATCAATTATCTTTACTTTCACCTTTGTATATATTTTTGTGGCACTCGGG
>CAYVIR010000169.1:0-972 GCA_964451645.1 uncultured Candidatus Saccharibacteria bacterium
TTGTATCTATATGCCCATGATTCCTGAAACGACTTTTGCAATGCTGGCCTGCGCAAGGATCGGAGCAATTCATTGCGTGGTATTCGCAGGATTTTCTTCCACTTCTTTAAAAGAACGAATTAATGACTCCCAATGCCAGGTTATCCTCACTTGTGATGGCATGAAAAGAGGAGACAAAGATATCTACCTGAAGAAGATTGTCGACGAGGCCCTAATTGATGCCCCTACCATTCGGAAGTGTTTAGTATTAAGAAATATTCATTGCCCCGTAAATTTTGTCTACAAGAGAGACATATGGTGGGATGAAGAAGTTAATAAGGCTCAGCCTTCCTGCCAACCCGTGATGACGGACAGTGAAGATCCATTATTTATTTTATATACTTCAGGATCTACAGGGAAACCAAAAGGAGTGGTCCATACCGTCGCAGGATATATGGTCTATAGTTATTACACTTTTTTAAATGTATTTCAATATTGTGAGGATGACATTTATTGGTGCACGGCAGATATCGGATGGATTACCGGCCATACTTACACAGTTTATGGGCCATTATTAAATGGCTGTTCTATTGTGATGTTTGAGGGGATACCTACCTGGCCTGATCCAGGGAGGTTTTGGGATATTTGTCAGAAATATAGCGTAACAAAATTCTATACTGCACCCACGGCAATACGCTCGCTTATGTCCTTCGGGGAAGAATACGTTGATAAACATGATCTTAACAGTCTAAAAATTCTTGGCTCAGTAGGAGAACCATTAAATGAAGAGGCATGGCATTGGTATAACGAACAAGTAGGGAAGAAAAAGTGTCCGATTGTGGATACTTGGTGGCAAACAGAAACGGGAGGAATCTGTATCTCCCCTATCCCCTATTTGTATAAAAACAAACCTTCTTACGTTATGTTCCCTCTGCCCGGTATTCAACCGATTCTTGTTGATAATGCAGGGAATGAAATATCAGACCCAAACAA
>CAYVIR010000169.1:982-2028 GCA_964451645.1 uncultured Candidatus Saccharibacteria bacterium
CCCGATCTGCCATTCCGTCATATCAATCAAGCCGCCTGGAATAATCCGAACGACATATAATAATCACAAAAGGTGTGTGGAGAACTATTTCGAAAAGTTTCCAGGTCTTTACTTCACAGGAGACGCCTGCAAAATGGATGAAGACGGCCACTACAGAATAATTGGAAGGGTGGACGATGTTATCAATGTTTCAGGACATAGATTAGGAACAGCTGAAATAGAAAGTGCTATAAATGAACACAAAGATATCGTTGAGTCGGCAGTGGTGGGATCCCCACACCCGATCAAAGGCCAAAGCATAGTTGCTTTCGTAGCCTGTAAAAACAAGATTTCCAATAAAATCCTTTTTGACAAAGAATTGAAAGATATTGTAGCAAGAATAATCAGTCCCATTGCGAAACCTGAAAAAATAATAGTGTGCGAAACTCTGCCGAAGACCAGGTCAGGGAAAATTATGCGGAGAATACTAAGAATAATAGTAGAGGGGGAGAGAGACGATTTCGGCGACATATCGACACTAATTGATGCTTCGGTTGTGAAAGAACTGATAGAAAATTATAAGAAATGTATATAACGCTTAAAGACCTGTCAGGTAGTTATCCACAATTTCTTGCAACTTAACGAGCACGGGGAAAGGCCGACCAATGGACATACTAGGATAGACTTGCTTTCTTTCGCGCTCATTCTTGTCAGCCATAATTGACAAAACGTAAGCTATGTGAGTACAATGAGTTTCTTCTATTGAAAATTAAGAACGCAAATGGTTACCTTGCTGAGTAATTGCACATTGGGTATTAGTTTGGATACCAAAAGCAACACTGTGCTTCTTTCTGAAGACCTTGTAACCAACCCTCCTCAAACTATTAGCTTACTGAGTCTGTTGCCTACCCTTTTGAATAAATCACTCAGCTACCCCCAAGATGTTTATAATGAATATAACGCTGTTTATCACCATGATGATGATTTCTTAGCTCAATCCGATGTCAGCTTTGATATCATATACTTGCCACCTGGCTTACTTGGAATAGAATACATCAAATCACATA
>CAYVIR010000170.1:0-2023 GCA_964451645.1 uncultured Candidatus Saccharibacteria bacterium
ATCCTCATTAATGAATGTATGTTAGCTAATTATCAATAATATAACATCTACTGTACTTTTTACTAGTAGTCATTAATATATTTAAGGATAAAACTCGAACAGGAATTGATAGTAAAACGCATTGTTGATATAATAAACAAATTCTCTACGTCAAAATGAAGAAAAATATTCATCCAAAACTATACAGAAATGCCAAGGTAACAGACCTTTCCTCTGGGGAAAGCTTTACGATCGCAAGTACAAAGGAGGAAATTATTACCGAACTGACTAACCTTACACATCCCTTCTATACAGGAAAACATAGAATAGTTGATACTGAGAACCTCGTAAAGAAGTTTGAGAAAAGGAGAGAATCTGCAAAACCACAAAAGGTTGACTCGAAAAGACAAAAGCAAGAAAAAAGACGTAATAGAAGCACTTCTATTAGTACACAAGGAAAACTCACCCTTAAAGACATGCTATCCACGGTTAAATAACCTGCATGGAAACTACCCCTATAGAAATCATAGCCGAATATGAAAGGCTATTAAAGCTACTTTCTTCACCTCATATTTATAAGGATATAACTAAAATATCAGAGACAAAGAAAACACTAAGCAGCTTAAAGACTAAATATGATCTCGCTCAACAAATAATTAATTTTGAGAATGAAATAGAAGAAGCAAAGGAATTACTTGATTCTTCAGGAAAACCCGAAGACAAGGGGATCTACGAAGATATTATCACTCGCGATACGAGCCTGCTAGATTCGATAAAAGCCCTTTTCTCTGAGGCGTTTCTGTTAAGCGAGTCCTTCCCAGACGAGACATTCCTTGAAGTAAGAGCTGGTTCAGGCGGCGAAGAAGCTTCGCTTTTTGCCGAAGAATTATTAGGCATGTATTTGAAGTACTCTACTGGGAAAGGTTGGCAAACAACTCTTTTAGATGCTAACTCCGCTGTACTCGGTGGCATAAAGCATGCAGTCGTGTTGGTTAAAGGAGAAAACTCCTACAATCTGCTAAGGAATGAATCAGGTGTACATCGTGTTCAGAGAGTCCCTGCTACTGAATCATCAGGCAGGATACATACTTCAGCAGCTTCGGTAGTGGTCATCCCTAAGATAGACAGCAAAGAAGTTGAGATTTCCTCGGCAGATATTGAAGTGTTTACTTATAGATCCAGTGGGCCTGGAGGCCAAAGTGTAAATACAACGGATTCTGCAGTGAGGATAACGCATATTCCGAGCGGGATTACAGTTACATGTCAAGATGGAAAGTCTCAAATTAAAAACAGAGAACACGCCCTAGACATTCTAAGAAGCAAGCTACATGCGATAAATCAAGCTGATGACGAAAAGAAGTTATCGCAAATACGTAAAACCGCTATTAAATCGGGAGATCGCTCGGATAAAATAAGAACATACAACTTTCCACAAAACCGAGTTACAGATCATCGGATCTCTAAATCTTGGCATGGGATAAATTCAATAATGAATGGAGAGATCGATACGCTTCTTAGTGAACTTTCTAGTCTATCATTGCTATCTTAATGATACGTGCCCTTAGTACTCCATTATCATATCGCTTGTCTTTAAGGCATTTAGAGCAATTGTTGCGTACTGACTATGTGAACGCTTTTCCATTGTCACTTTCTATACTGGAGCATTTACTTCGTATTGATAGAACTGCTATTCTATCAGATCTGGATAACCATCTTAGTGAGTCTGAATATAAAGCCTTCGATAGTATTTGCTGGCAGATTAAAGATGGCATTCCCCTTTCGTATATTTTGCATACCTCGGTCTTTTTCGGTCTTAATTTTTTTGTTGCACCTACTGTTCTAATACCCCGGCCCGAGACAGAGTTACTTATAGATCTACTGTTAAGAGAAATTAATATAGCAAGGGTCCCTAACTTACGGCTTTTGGAATTCGGGACTGGAAGTGGCTGTATTCCTGTTTCCCTCATAAACAATACCTCTCATCAAGACTATCATATAGTATCCACAGATGTGTCTAGAAAGTCTTTAAAAGTAGCTAGGTATA
>CAYVIR010000171.1:0-2020 GCA_964451645.1 uncultured Candidatus Saccharibacteria bacterium
AGGTAGTGTAAATCTGCGCCAAGCCTCAAACCTTCAAAACACCCCTACCCCATAATAAGACTCTGCTCCATTATGGTATACAAAGACTCTATCATATCGACGATCACAGAATAGTGCTCCTCCTAGTTGCCGTAGCGAAAAGTCCGCTCTTGGAATCGCTAAAGATGTAATCATCTATCCCTCATAGAATCCTGGTCTTATTGATTGGACACCGATCGCACAGCAAAATTGCAGAATTAATCCGTAAATGCCTGGTTAATATTTTAAGCCATAAGAATCAATTCCTAATTCCTTCTCGGCCTCCTGCATAAAAGCCATTACCGTTCGTGTCCTAATGCCTTGTAGATGGTAAATAGAGAACGCTGTATTTTGTGGAGTTGCTATTGTCCCTTCGCTTACACTGAATAGGCCCACAGCAAGTGGTATTCCTTGGGTTGTAGCATAAGCCATCGTTTGTACTTCCGAAGGAAGATATTCAGACTGGCGGCTTCGTGGTCCCCATATTCCTTCTTGATGAGCAATTATCTCTTGAGACATCGGTATGTATATTTTCTTAAGATGGAGTGGAACATCTTCATGACTGAGATAACTATCATTTACAAACATTTCAAGCATAGGAAGGACTATTCTTCTACTTGGCAAAGTGATGAAGTTCATTGTAAGGATTCCCACTGGGACCACTCCCTCTGGACTTATATGGCCATCCATAAGATAGGAATCATAGTGAGGAGTGAGATTGCCGCTCAGCACCTCTATTCCTAGATCGAAACGATACAATATTGCTTTATCTTCTTCTGGACCCATAATCGGAACAATTAAAGATATATACCAATTATATCTCAGTTCCTCGTTTATGTCCATGTTTGCATCAAGATAGACAAACTCACACTAGCAGGACCTACAATGTAAATTAAGACAAATTATTAGCAAAATTTGAAATTGTCGGGGAATTTCAAGCGCAATTCATTAGATATCTTAAATTGAACTTTATAATTGATTTAAAAATCGAGGAAATAGGTATATTTTGATGCGAAGTAGGCAAAGTACATATTGGCAGCCACTAGACGGACCGGGAATCTGCTCATCTCTTCAGTGGACCGATGAACTCTCCAAAATATCTACGTGCAAATTATCTATGGTTTTTCCTGCTCTTTTATTATGTACTATTGCCGCTGCTACAGATTGGGCAATATTTATCAACGCTACTATCAAGGCTAATGCAAAAACCCAAGCAATGTTCCATTGAGAATTAATTGATGGCATTCGTTTTTGGAATCCCCAAAAACCCAGTACTTGGTTAAGATCTAAAACGTACGCTAATGATAACAATACATAGAAGAGGTATTTCCTTGAGAGTAATGCCCAAATTCCAGCGAAAACGATCGCCTGGTGTATATATCTTTCGTGCATACGAGTTGTAAAGAAGAAGAAAGCTAGATTGATAAATGCAATAAGAAGAAAAATTATTTCATTCTTCCAGGCCTTCCTATATACCTTTACATACAGAATTACAGAAGACAGAAGTGCCGTGATAAAACCAAATATAAGCATTCCTATCGTTTTGGCCGTCAGGCCCCACAGCAAGACCCGATTGTCCGGCTGAAGGGCTCCTTCGTATCCGAAGACTAATACCCAATAGTTGAAAGCATTCAACGCCATATTAGTGAACGTATTGGGAAGCCTGTCAAACATCATCTTCACTTCATGTAGATTATCGGAATAAATAAACGGAAGTAAAATAAGAAGCTGCGCGAAGAAGAGAACAAAGACTGCATTAATAATATCTTTCTTATTTAAATATTGCCTCAGAAAGAAGACTAGGATGATCGGAATGGTGGCAATGGCCTGAAGCTTAAGATTGAGTGCCAAAAGACAGAATAACAGACCAAAGACATTTCGCCTTGTCAGAAAAAAATATACAGAAATCAGTAACGCAGAGGTATAAATCGTATCCACCTGCCCCCAGATAAGGGTGTTATATAAAAATGCTATATTGAAAAGTATTAGAAAAGTCTTGAAT
>CAYVIR010000172.1:0-2019 GCA_964451645.1 uncultured Candidatus Saccharibacteria bacterium
ATCCCTCGTTTCATCAGCTTCTGTCTCAAGAGCGCTTATTTTCTTTCATTCTCGACATCGTAAATCGATATATCTATACCAGTTAAACATTTAAAAAAGTCGGGGAATTTACTAGACGGAATCTCGCCAGTTTCTGGATCATAATATTCTTTTAATCTGGTAAAGTTGGGAGCCACAATGTTCTCGCCTTTTCGTGAGGCATCCAGGTAATCTTGAATATATATGAACATCTTCGCTCTATCAATGTTCTCTCGACTGTTGGCAAGTGGTACAGGCTCCTTTACTTTCCCGTTTTCCTTTTCTTCTTCATCCTTAAGTAAGGTTTCTACTTCATCTTCAGCGTGTTCTTGATACAGTGACCATATCGGTGGGAAATTAATGAATTCCTCATAATCGACTACAAGTTTGGAGTGGGTGTTCCTAATTTCTTTCTGGTATATTTCTCTATCATTTAATAAATTCTGTTTCCTCTCAGGGTCATCCTCTTCTTCCGCTTTCTTTGTGACATGCAAGTAGCTATCGTAGTATTCATTGAAAGTGCTACCTTGCATTAAGAATTCAGCGTATAGATCAAATAACTCTTCGAAGTTTTCAATCTCGTCTGACTTTTCAGCTAATTTCCCGTAGAATTTCCCTGCGTCATCCATCTTCCCTTCTACATCCTTCTTTATTTTTTCTAAACTTAAGTCGAGAGGAACTGATTCCGATTGCTGCTGTAGAAAGTTCAACCTCTTCCTGAGTTTCTCTATATCCTCATCCAAGGCAACTAATTCTTCTTCATATCTTCTGATCTGGCTATTATCATAATCAATAAGAACAGATATATGTCGAGATAAACGCCTTAATTCTTCAACTCTCAGACTTGTTTTTTCTTTTACTTGTTTATTGGATGTTGCCATTATTATCCCAATGATCTAAGAAAATTAAGTTGCTCCGCCATTTCCTTATCGATTTCTGATTTCTGCGATTTCAATGCCTCAATATTCCCTTTGCGTGATGTAATTTGGGCTTGAAGATCCCTAGATTCATCTCTATACTTTTTAAGTAATTGTAATCCTTCTTCTTGAGTCTCAGCCTCTGCTGCCTTCCTTCGATTATATTCTTGAACAGCTTTATTATGGGCATACTCTTTATACATAACATAAGCTTGTTGCTTAATTCCTTGAACTGTTTGGTCGATGGCTGTTTGGAAACCGGAGACAAAGTTAATTAACCTGAAGGAGTCTCGTTGGTCTTGTGTGCTAAACTCCAGTATGTCATTATCGTTAGCATACGACCCAATCAGGCTTATCAGAATGACCTCTGCCTCCGCAACTGATACTTTTATAGTCAATATGTCTTCCCTCTTACTCAACTTTAAATAATTAACTAAAGGGGGGTATTTTGATAATGGCTTAGTGTAGAAGTCCGATTCATAATATCTTTTACTTTTCTTTGTTTTAGGGTCCATATAGATTTTTTCTTTGAGTGCCACAGTTTGCATACCAATTCTTTTTCGATCAAAGGTAGTCCACTTATCAATGAGCTTTGTAAGAGATCTTTTCGAAGGACTTTTACGTTCTACGGCATCAATTGGGGGTGCATTTTGCCACCTACTCGCAACGAGAAAATCGTTGAGCACCAAACTATCCTTTGATAATTGTCCCAAAGCTAAGGGCTGGATATCGGTTTTTATGATCCCTGCATCTTTAAATTTAAGATACATTTCGTAAATCTTTCCGACGGACTGGAGATATTTTGTCTGCATCGTTCTATAGTAAGCGCCCTTGGGAAGCAACCCCGGAAACAGTGCTTTTGTCAGGAGCACTTCACTATCAAGAAATTTCAACAAGTCTTTAATGATCTTTCCGTTAATAGCTACTCTATTGTAGTCGGGGGTCACTTTTGCCATAACTAAGACTGAAGATAATTATCTAATGTTAATACTGGGTTGATATTCCCATTCGTTACCAGGTTAAAAAGTATAGTTTTAAAACTGGTGCTGTATGCTATTTCGTAAGTTTCCGAGGGATCTACTAT
>CAYVIR010000173.1:0-1993 GCA_964451645.1 uncultured Candidatus Saccharibacteria bacterium
GTAAAACTGTATAAGATTGGGAATAGGAAGGGAGATAATGCTCCGTTGATTAAAATGATTTTGAAGGGCTATGTTTACAAAGAAATAGGAGCCGCTTCTTCAAAGAAGAAAACGAAAGCGAAGGAAGAAAAAGAAATAAAGGGTTATGAAGTGGATAATGTCAAAAATATAGATTCTTCTCAAAGCCAAGTAGGTATTAAAGGTCCTCAAGGGAAAGCTAAATCTAGATCAGGTATATACAACAATGTTGAAAAATAAAACTACTGTTATAAAAAAGTCAGATTTGAATGTAAAATGGTATCTCGTTGATGCTAAGGGTGTAAGATTGGGTAGGCTTGCTACACAATGTGCGGCACTGTTAATAGGGAAGAATAAGCTGGAAAGAACAAATAATATGACAAGTGGAGATGCAGTTGTGATTATCAATGCCTCGAAGGTGGATGTATACAAAACGAAACTCGATAAAAAAATGTATGTAACCCACTCTACTTTTAGGGGCGGATTTAAAGAGGTCGCTTTATCAAAAATGCTTGAGAAATATCCGGAAAGAGTGATCGAAATTGCTATAAAAGGAATGTTACCGAAGACAAAACTTAGACAAGAATATCTTAATAATTTATATGTGTACGGAGGACCTATCCATACACATGAAGCTCAAAAACCAGTTAAACTTGAAATAAAATAATAATGGCAGAAACTAAAATAAAACCTACAAGCTACTTTTATGCATATGGCAGAAGAAAAACTGCTACTGCGACTGTGCGGTTATTCAAAGGCAATGAACATAGCACTGTTAATAATTCTGATTTCAAAAAGTATTTTCCTTTGACCTCGGATCAGAAAGTAGTTCTAGATCCTCTGAAAACTGTGGAGAAAGTGAAAGAAATGTATTTTACTTCGAAGGTAAAAGGAGGAGGAAAGAAGGCGCAAAGAGGAGCGATAAGTCTTGCTATCGCTCGGGCGCTGGTAAAAATGGATGAATCTCTAAAAGACCCTTTAAAAAAGAAATCTCTAATGACAAGGGATGATAGGATGGTCGAACGAAAGAAGACGGGAAGAGTAAAAGCAAGGAAATCTCCACAATACTCCAAACGTTAAGTCCAGTTCCTGCAACAAATTTATTCCCATCATAAAGTACAATTGCTATAATTTTACTCGGCGTTATGTTAAGCCGTATTTCGTTACTTTTCGTTCAGCTGCCGAGAACTCAAAGATCTTATGAGGAAAATACTTTCAAGTTTAATTATCGTAATGGGATTGATAGTCCTCGCTTTTTGGTCGCCATGGCAAAAATGGAACATTCATTGGACCAATATCTTTGGGATAGGTTCTCGAGATGAATTCAGTGGGCTAAAGGTAAAATCTTTTTCAGGGGAACTAGAAGTCTTTTTAGATGGCAAGTCCGTTGGGAAGGTAGATGACAAGCAGTCCTTTTTGGAAGTGTTCCCAATAGAGCCAGGTGAGCATAACGTAAAACTCTCACGGCCGGAGGATAAAGGTTATTATGAAGAGGTGGAACGAAGAGTAAATTTTGAGCAGGAGGTAGACGTAGTTATTGGATATGACCTTGGCCCCTCCTCTCTCTTCTCTGAAGGCCATGTACTCACTTCCAGAAAAAGCTATACACTGGGACAAAATCCCACACTTGATATTGTTTCGACTCTAGAAAACGTAGATGTTAAAATAGATGGGAAGGACATAGGGAAGACGCCGTTGAGAGCCATCCCCATGAGCATTGACACTACTCATGTCCTTAGTTTTAATAAGCCTGGCTTCGATCCCTTAGAGATAGAAATCTTCCCTTCTGAACAATCAGAAAGGGAGAAATTGAAAGATCTGGTTTTGAACTTGGAAGTGACATTATTTGCAAAACCTGTTGAACTAACTGCCCAAAAATGAATATTGTAAAACAATTACATAGCTCAGCAAAATATCCAACCTCGATCATTGTTAAAGGGGCAAATATCTTGGGGGTTGAAATAGCCCGTTCTTT
>CAYVIR010000174.1:0-1975 GCA_964451645.1 uncultured Candidatus Saccharibacteria bacterium
GAAATATATTGCACATGAGGATGTCGCAGAATTTGCGCTTACAGATATCAATCCAGAAGAGGAGATCCAAGAAATGCAGGTAATTGAGCAACCGGAGTGGGTCAAGACTATGGAAGATAATATAAAGCATTACGGATTGCCAGCTAGTAGGTTTCTTAAAAATGTCGTCTATAAAAATAGAATCAGCGGCAAGATAATCATTGTAACTATTCGAGGGGACCTTCAGGTAAATAAAAACAAGCTTGAACATGCGACAGATATGGTCGGTATGCTGGAGGATGCTAAAAAAGAAGATTTGGAGGGTATTGGTTCCAAGCCTGGGAGTGTTCACTCTTGGGGGTATGATAGCGGCAATATAATTTTTGTTGCTGACTTCTCATTAAAAACAGTGAAAAATTTTATTGGTGGTCAAAAGAAAGCAACTACAGATACTATAAACGTAAACTATGGCAGGGATTTCAAACATACGCTTGAGGCAGATGTAGCTCTTGCCGAGGAAGGTTTTCTAGCTCCAGATGGTAAATCAAAATTAATTGCCAAATCAGGCGTAGAGGTCGGGAACATATTTCAACTGGGCCAACATTACTCTAAGAAAATGAGGGACGCGGTTTTTGTTGACATCGATGGTAGGTCGAAAGAATTTTATATGGGATGTTATGGCATTGGATTAGGTAGAACACTTGCCACTGTAGCCGAAACATCTAACGATGATAAAGGCTTAATATGGCCGGAAGCTATAGCGCCCTTTAAGGTACATTTGGTGGCCTTAAATCTTGAAGAGGGGATGATAAGACAGAAAGCTGAGGATATTTATGAAGTGTTGACGAGAAGTGGCATAGAAGTTTTATATGACGATAGAGAGGGAGTCAACCCCGGGGAGAAATTTACAGATGCCGATTTAATTGGCATACCTTGGAGAGTTGTGGTGTCGAAGAGGACTGGCGAGATGATGGAAGTGAAGAGAAGAGGGGAAAGTAATGATTCCGCGAATCTATTTGGAGTTGAAGAATTCTTACAGAAATTGGACTAATCGTTAGGTTGAGAAGGGATTTCCATCGTAGGGAGGTTTTCTGACCTTCTATCATTGAATATTATTTCATGTTTCTCGAAATATTCATAATCTTTGAAATCTTCAAATTGAAGTAGTTGATTATTTATATAAGACTTTATCTGGCTAAGGCTATAGCCTTTTCCCTGGTAAATATTCACTTGATAATTACCACTCCATTCTTCATAAAAAACTCCATAATAATCCGTTGAAAAACTACCTTCGTCCCGTATACTATAATTCTCTGGTATGTCTACATCCCAAGTGGGGAATGAGCTGTTTAATGTTTGATCTCCGAAGAAGTTTCTGGAGATATCAAACAGTCCATCAATCAAGAATGAAAGAATAATCATAACTATAAGTATTAATACAAGGAACTTTATAGCTTGTATATCTCTTAAGTTTTTATTGCGGCGTTGGGATATAAAGTTCTGTATATTACCATGTAGGGCAGATAAGTTTCGGCTAATTTTAGCTTTGAGTATATTCAGTGACAAAGTATTTTCTCGATAATTTTAAATTGGCTGTGGTCCACTAGGTACCGGTCCTGATTTGCCGTATTTCTGAAGAACTTTCAGCATCCCGGGAATATTCCTTTCGAACTCGGAACTATTTTGACTGCGTAATTCTACTGTAGTTCCGACGTATCCTTCTGTCTCCATCCAGTTCGTAATGTCTCCAGTAATTACATAACTAAAAGCACTATCATTGTCTGACTCATCGATTTCCTCTTGTGTTTTGACATGATATCCTCCATAGGTATTTGAAAGCTCAATAGAAGGTGGGTAGAGAAGTTCATCACACCCAGCAGGTGAAATGAAATTGCCTGCACTGTGCCAAAAAACACTCGCTTTTGGTTTATGCGTTCTAATAAAACTTGCTAATATTTGAGATTCAACTTCGGATTCTGGATGAGTTCCACCCTTG
>CAYVIR010000175.1:0-1934 GCA_964451645.1 uncultured Candidatus Saccharibacteria bacterium
CATTTATTCGACTTCAGGCTTTGCGTTGATTATTCTGGCTCCCATAATTGTTTCAACCTTAGCTGCGATATTGGGGGTAGAGTTACTAACTAATCCATGACAAAGAATAAATTCATTACATTTTTGGTTATTGGAGCTTTTTTGTTCCTCCCAAGGCAAGCACTAGCTCAGAGTGGTACGTATGTTGTAGATCCCGAATGCGAATCCTATTTACTCACTAAAAGTCCAGACGATGCTGCGGTATGCAACTCTATTTGTGAAAAGACATGTATTACTTCTGGTAGGCACTGCTCTCCTGGGAAACCTGAAGATTGCATCTCTGTTGATTTAGAAAACGTTTATCCTGAGGTTCAGCCTAAGATATCTAAAGCAGTTAATGTGTTCGGTATTGATTTATGTCCTACTGCAGCAACAGGCCCTGATGACGATCCATACTGTATTTTAATACTTGTAAGGTTGGGTTTTTACGCTTTTTTCAGCGTGATAATTTTCCTCACCTTAGGCCTAGGACTTTGGGTGGTATGGGTTAGATCTACCGCTGCGGATAGTCCTGAAAAAGTGGAAAAAGCAGTGACGATCGCAAAGAATGCTATAACAGGACTGTTGATAGTATTTCTCTTCCTTGCAATAGTTCAGGTGAGCGCCTTGCTTACGGGTCTTACAGAGAGCTTATTTGATGTATCCATTGTCCCTCAGCCTCGAGAAGTTCGAATCGGAACTAAGTGTCGAAATGTAGGTTATGTTAAGTGTATGGTGCCTTCCCATTGCAAACAGAGTCCTGTTGATTTCAATTATTACTGTCTGCCATGATTGAACATGTATCTCGGATTATTAGTATTCAAGGGTACAGTATCCCTGGGACAGATATATACCTTGACCTGCCCTCCATGGGAGGCTGGTTTACTAAGGGAGTTTTCTCGGCTATAGGGCAAGGGATGTCCACATTTTTAGCAATTTTGGTGGTTGTATGGGTAGGCTTTGCATTATATGGGGCATATTTGATAGTTACCAGTATGGGAGACCCTCAAAAGATTGAAAAAGGCTGGAAGACCATTAAAAGTATATGGATTGGAATTAGTTATTTCTTATTGTTTTTCATGATTGTCGGATTGCTGGCAGTCTTCATTGGGATAGGCTATCCGTGGGATTGGGCAGAGAACCTTCAGCAATGTTCCGTCGGAGGACCTGCAGGTGGGAGGTTCTATTTCCAGGGGAAGTTTAAGCCTGATGTTGCGAATCCCGGGGAGTTTATTAGACTCACATACTCTGATATGCTCACAGACTTTAAAAAGGCGAATCCTGCTGCAGAATTTATGAGAGTGTATTGTTGCGAGAATGCAGATGAAGAGTATGTAGAAGTCGGTCTTTCAAATACTGCTCCGGCGGGTTGTGAGGTTAATAGTGTAACACGGTTACTTACACCGGTGGGAGGCTCTTGTAATATACGGAACGATATATGCGATCCCGCAGCCCCTAATTGCTGTTCAGGGTTGGTTTGCGATGGGCCTTTTGGCGGTGGACGATATAGATGTGTATAGGTGTATATTATAATTTTGCTATTTCGATAGATATCGTTTAAAATTTATCATTACTTCTTGAAAACATGAAAAAACTTGCGATATCAGCAATAATGAGTATGTTCGGATTTCTTTCCTTGATGACGTCAGGGGTTTCTGCACAAACAGATTCTTCTTTCCTGCCGGAACAAATTCTCAGCCTGTTCGATTTACTAGGCCCGCAGGGGACCGGGACAGCAACATTTATTACGAGTAGAGTCAGAGTAGGGCTCTTTATTGCCTTGGGTGTGATTATTCTTGTGGCGGTGGTGTATGCATTGCTGGCATCATTTAAATACATACAGTCACAAGGAGATCCAGGAAAGATTGAAGAAGCACAGAAAGCAATAAAGGCAATATTTTATGGAATAGCAGCGA
>CAYVIR010000176.1:0-659 GCA_964451645.1 uncultured Candidatus Saccharibacteria bacterium
GAGAAATCAATTAACCACTCTCGGCTATACAACTAATACAGAAGTCAATTCTGTGAAAATGGAGAAATATTCAGTTGCATTCGCTAGTTCTGCTCCTAATACCAATGGTAGCCAGTTTTTTATAGTAATTGCTGATAATGGAAGTTCTATTCTTACTCAATTAGAAGGGATTCATACGGTATTTGGCAAAGTAGTGAAAGGTCAAGAGATTATCGATGGACTCTCATCTTTAACGGTTAATCTAGATAATCTGGATTATCCACAGTTGCCTATTGAATTTGAAATAAAGAAAATAAGTATAGAAGTACGATAATTCAGGAAATCTCCAGTTTGCGAAGTTAAAATCTTTCTATGGAATATATAGAAAGATTAAAAAAGAATAAAGCTTTGCTTGTTATAGTCTCTCTCTCCCTAGTAGTGGTGTCGTCTTTTTATATTATTCCACGTTACTTTGCCCGATTTGATTTGCCGGAAACCGAGGTAAAAAGTGCTATAGAGGTAGAGAAGAAAACGGGAGACGGAAAGATAGAGTTGTTTGAGATAACTGGCCAGGTGAACCATCCAGGTGTATATGAATTAAATAAAGAGATAACTGTCTTAGAATTAATCAATCTCGCCGGTGGCTTTACAGATCTAGCAAGTATGAAGGCTGTTCACAA
>CAYVIR010000176.1:669-1925 GCA_964451645.1 uncultured Candidatus Saccharibacteria bacterium
CAAAGATCTCCCTCTATCTAAAATCGTAGAAGCAGGAGAAAAAATATATATACCTGGTACATTTGAGTCTACATCCACCTCTCAGCAAAGTACTTCTATAGATAAAGTAAATATTAATTCTGCATCTTTAGATGACCTTATTGCTCTTCCTGAAATAGGAGAGGCCACAGCAAATAAAATAATCGCTGCTCGGCCTTTTGCGAAGGTGGAAGAACTCAAAAATGTAGAAGGAATTGGAGAAAAAACATATAACAATCTCGCAACACTTGTTACTTTATAATACGACAATGATTTTGCTGGAAGGGAGAAGACAATATTTAGGTTCCCTGTATAGAAGCAATAAAGAAGTCATTCTCATGTGTGCGTTCATGTTAGGGTGTATTTCCCCTAATGCTTTGGAGATAAAGTATGTGTTAGTAGGCTTTGCAGTTCTTTTTATATCCTTTATGCTTACTTTTCAGCCTTACTACCTCCTTCTTGGTACTGTTTTGGCGAGTGGCGTCTGGACAGCTATAACGTTTGAAACTACAAGGACTAAGGAAATTGAACGTTACCTTGGCAGAGAGGTGCACGTAATTGGAGAGATAGTGGCTTATCCAATTAAGAAGAATACAGAGCTTTTATTGAAGGTCAAGCCAATCCAGATTGCGATTGTGGACGAAGAATATAAAAGTAAGGAAATGCATTCAAACATTCAGGTAAAAGTGAAGGATAATGAAGGACTTAAGAAAGGGAATATAGTCGAGTTCATTTCAGTCATTGAAGAACCACGTGATTTTTCGGACTTCAATTATACAGATCATTTAAAGTCTCAGAATATTTACTCCGTAACTGAAGCGAAGACAGTTAAAGTCTTTGACCAACATGTAAATATGCTTGTAAGCTTAAGATCGGAAATCATTAATAAAATTAATGACACCTTCCCAGGGACTCACGCTAAATTGCTCACTGGAATGCTTATCGGTACGAGAGAGAAATTCAGTGAAAGCTTTGCAAAGTCACTCTCAATGACTTCCACTAGTCATATAATCTCCGTCTCAGGATATAACGTATCTTTGATCACAAGATCAATCCTCAGTATAGCAGGGTTGATTAATAGAAAACTTTTAACTTATTTAGCTTGTGTGTTCATCTTAATTTTTATAATTATTGTAGGGGTCGATAATACTCCTGCCTTTCGAGCTTTCATTATGGGTTCTATTTTACTAACAAGTAAATTATTAGGAAGAAGGATTCCTATTATTAAGATATTAGTT
>CAYVIR010000177.1:0-1880 GCA_964451645.1 uncultured Candidatus Saccharibacteria bacterium
ACAAAGGCTGAGTTAATTACCAAGATTCGATCAGAGGGTTTTGGTGGTCCAGCGGAAATTGAGATCGTTAATAGTTCCGGCTCTATGGTTCCGGTGCTTCTGAGCGGAGTTATTTTCGACCCTGACAAAGAAATCTATCTGTTTTTTCTCATAGATCTAACTGAATTGAAGAAATTGGAAAAGAAGAAAGACGAATTCTTAAGTGTGGCAAGTCATGAGATAAAGACTCCACTTACAATCATAAAAGGATATTTACAGCTCATCGAACAACAGAAAGCAAAACTAACAAAGGAGAAAATCGAAAAAATGCTTACAATTATTGGAGGAGAAGTCGAGAAATTGAACTCCTTGTTGGAGGAAATTTTGGACATAAGCAGGATTGAAACTCACCGTCTCACCTTGAAAAGTTCTTCCACAGACATGGTACTTCTCATTAATAATGCGATCAAATCTATACGGCCTATCAAAAAGTCTAGAGAAATAGTTTTTGAGTCAGCGAGCAAAGAATTATATATAAACATCGACGGGAGGAGAATTACTCAGGTAATTATGAATTTCCTCACAAATGCAATTCGTTATACTCCTAGGGAGAAGGAAATTATAATAAGACTTATCGAGAGAAAGAAAACCATACTTGTTGAGGTCCAAGACTTTGGAGAAGGGATTCATCCCGAGAAAAGAAATCGCATATTTGAAAAGTTCTTCCAAATAGAAAGGGAGACTCCAAATACACAGGGTATGGGACTCGGGCTTTTTATCTCAAAAGCTATAATTGAAACACATCAGGGCAAAATTGGGGTAAAAAGTACCGTTGGAAAAGGCTCTACCTTCTATTTCGAACTCCCTAAGTCATTGAACTAGAATTATCCCTCATATCTATAATATAAATAGGATATGTTTAGTTATTGGAACTACGTATCTTATTATTTTTTGTGGTCAATTTCCCCCTCAGAGAACTTACAGGCCTATTCTCAACACAAAAAAGAGCTAGGGTGGAAGAACACAGAACCTATTTAGAATTTTATCTAAGGATCTTTAGATATTGGGTGTTTCTTTTCTACCTGAACCAATCACTTCTAAATTTTTTACAGAAACATTACTTTTCTTAAATACTATTTTCATTTTCGTGCCCTAGAGTGATTAAGAATTAATTTATTATTTAAAGAAGATGTATAGAAACTCCAGATTTCAAAATATTGATAAAGACTATCAGAAGTTGAGGGAAAAGTTCATTAGAAAAACAGGGAGTAAATTGATCTTTTCCTCAGGAAAAGATTTACCGAAAGAGCCTCAAGAAGGAGATACAATTCTAGCTATAGAAAGAGACTGGTTGCCAGATATCTATATGGTTAAGCCAACATATTATTACTATCTATAAAGGTATTTTTAATTATTAGAAATTTACAATGAATTTTAAAGCCTTACGACTTACTGTAGACGATGGATATTATACTTACCTCTCTACACACGCTAGGACTCGAACCAATAAGAGATTTGAGAGGGAGGTCCTTGAAAATAGTAAATATAGAACTTTCGATATTGCGGGGGTAAAAGATACGAAACTAAGAGAATATCTAATCAATAGAGAGCTGTATGACGAGAAGTTTGTATATTAACTGGGCCATGCCGATAAGTTGTTATAGCAAATTTTGCATGAGATATCTTAAGTTGCGATGACGGGGCCATACTTTGAGCTGGACTATTATCGACGGATAGGATCTAGAGTGAGTCTTTAGAATTTTAATCAAAATACCAATGTATTTACGACAGCTAAAAAAACTGCACATTAATTTGCTTGAGGCCATGTTGAACGCATACATCCCATGGAACTAATGAGTACAGTTGACATTTACTGTATTTATACAAAACGTGATATAATA
>CAYVIR010000178.1:0-1868 GCA_964451645.1 uncultured Candidatus Saccharibacteria bacterium
CTCCGTAGTAGCGAGTATGAAGACTACGTTTATTGGAGGCTCTTCTAAGGTCTTTAAAAGGGCATTAAAAGCCTCACTAGTAAGCATGTGCACCTCATCAATAATATACACTTTATAGACGCCTTCTACCGGCAAAAACCCCACTTTTTCTTTTAAATTCCTAATTTCTTCAATACCCCTATTGGAAGCCGCATCTATCTCTATTAAATCCAGAAATCTTGATTCATTTATAGACTTACAATGGGAACACTTGTTACACGGGTCTGCTCCTTTCCTCTGCGAACAATTAAGAGCTTTTGCGAATATTCTCGCCATAGATGTCTTTCCTGTCCCTCTGGGACCCGTAAATAGATATGCATGGGCAATAGACTGATCTATGATAGCTTGAGTAAGTACTTGTTTTACAGGTTTCTGTCCAACAATTTCGGTGAAAGTCTGCGATCTATATTTGCGATACAAAACTTGCCCCATAGGTAATTGGTATACTGAGAAGTACTATTTAGGATAATGGTTATATGGTTTTCCCTTTTTTAGCCATCCGGCGCTTTGCAGCTCTTCTTCTTCTTTTCATCTTTGCCCATGTTTTCCTTTTCTCATGGACTTCATTGGTAGCTTTTATTCTGTATCTGTTTTTTAATATTTCATTAGGGATATTCTCTCTATTTGCTTCTCTCCAAAGCATTTTAAGAGCCTGTTCTACAGACATTTGATCATGAACTATAACTGACATATGTTTTTACCTCCTAAGAAAATGATTTCCTGATGATTATATCAGAAAAATTTATTTAATAATACTTAATAGTCTTTCCCCAATCCTCTGGGGCCATTCGAACTGTAACAAGTCCTTGAATACAATTAAAATAGTCAAAATTATAAGTAGTATAAAAAATATCTGACCTATTTTATTTTGAATCTCAGTGGAAATTTTCTTGCCTCTTATTTTTTCAATGAACAGGAAAAGAATATGCCCTCCATCAAAAAGAGGGATGGGTAATACATTCATAAAAGCAAGAACCACACTCAACATAGCTGTCAAATTTAATATTCCTATAAAGTTATTGGCTTTAACGAAGTAAAATGTGACATCCACTACAGCTACTATGCTATTGACCTTTGAGAAAACTGGCTTTAAGCTATCCTCCTCGAAGGCATCCTTCACAAATTCTCCCATTGCCGTGATGTTGTAAATAATCAAATTGGTAGAATGAAGAAAGCCGCTAAAAACTTTATTTTTACCATAATTTACTCTAATAGCATTCTCGTAATAGGGTGAATTAATGAGTGGAGTAGCTCCCAAAATGGGATCCTCCTTTGAGGAAGGGTTTGGGAGTGACAAAACAATATCCCTAGTCTGCCCTTCTGTATCAATTATTGACACTTCTACCTCCGACCCCTTCTTCTCTTGAAGCTTCAATCTCAAGTCATCAGGACTTTTTAAGTCCTCTCCATCAAAGGAAATTAGGACATCACCATCTTCGATTCCCGCCTCAGCAGCCGCAGAACCTTCTAAGATATTCAATAATAAAACTTTATCTATTACTTCTTCATCGAGATTCGTATATAGACCTTCACCTGATAGAATCATTTCGGCTTCAACTTCTCCCTCACTTGTCTGTAATTTGACAGAAGTAGTGTTATTGAAGTTCTGCTTTATCAACTGATCTAACTGTTCCCTACTAGTAACGGTCTTTCCTTCGAGTTCCAGAATCAATGACCCCTCGTATTCCGCATATTCTTCTTTATAAACTTGATAGATTAGAGGAGGATGTGAAATCTCTGATCCAATGAATTTAGGTTTGACTACACGTGTAAGATCTACTGCATAATCGGTGAATGCTAATAATACATAGAATAATATACTGCCTAAG
>CAYVIR010000179.1:0-1859 GCA_964451645.1 uncultured Candidatus Saccharibacteria bacterium
ACTTACTTGTCCTGCCATCTCCATATCAGCACCAGATGCAATACCTACTCCCGCTTGATCCTGACTGACCGACGGATTGACCGGCAAGTTTGCCCTGCGGTTCTCCTCATCAAGAGAACTTTGTATCCTCTGTAAGTGAAGCATTGCAATATATTCAAGTATTCTCTCTTTGACGGCCGTCAAACCAAAATGAGTCTCATCCAGGTGTCTCTTCGCATTTTCCAGATCTAAATTATCTTCCGTATACTTCCCCCAAGGGATTTGACTAATCCACGAGACATACTTGGCAATAGGTTCATACTCTCTTGAAAAATATCCGTATTTCGCTACTCTTTTTAGACGCGAAACCATTGCCTTGGCTTTGACCTTTAAGGCCTCCGGAAGATTTATAGTTTCAAGCTGATCTTCAAGAAGACGAATTTCCTCGATCTCCTCGTTGATAGAATTAGTTTGTGTTTGGCTCTGAGACTCATCCATAGGTGTATTATCTTCAGTATAAAGATTTCCACCATGAAACTCAATATGGAGATTTAATGTTGCATGAAAGACAAATGGCGAATATATTATTCTGTTTTTTCGCCTTCTCCCGCTGTGCCTGCAACGGCCTCATCTTCACTCGCTACTTCGGTCCCTTCGGTCACAGATTCTTCAGCTACTTCTTCCTCTATAGTTTTCTGAGGAGCAGCGATGTAGGCCACTGGAGATTCAGGAGACATATCATTTGCTAATGCCACTCCTTCGGGTAGCGATATATCTCCAGCAGAGATTGAATTGCCCACTTCATTCAAAGTAGATATATCCACTTCAAGACTTGGAGGCAATTTGGCTGGCAGACAAGTCACAGAAATAGTCTGTATAGGATGAACAAGCAAACCAAGATTATTCTTCACAGCAAAAGACTCTCCTGTAAAGTCGATAGGTATGTCCGCAGTAATCTCCTTGTTCATATTTACCTGGTACAAATCAATATGAATAAACTCATCCGTGAGAATATTCCTTTGTAAATCCTTAACCAAGACCTTCACATTACTTTCTCCTTCGATTTCTAAATCAAACAACTTTGAATAGCCTACATCCTCAAAAAGCTTCCGAAATTCAAAAGGATCTAAGACAATACTTGTAGATTTCCTATTTGGACCATACAAAACAGCAGGTAATTTCTTTTCCCTTCTTAACTGCTTAACTTTTTTCCCAATAAGCTCTCTTGTTTGTGCTTTAAGTGACATACATTCAGAAATAATAATTATTTATTTTTAGGGGATAATACGACCCTTCTAAGTTCACCCTCCCCTACACTTGAAGTCTCAATACCCTCTTCATTTTTCAGGGCCATATGCACAATCCTTCTCTCAGATGGTTTCATGGGGGATAATTCCAGAGGCTGTCCGGAGTTTTTCACATCTTCTGCAGCTCTTTGGGCATATGAAATAAGATATTTTTCCCTTTGTTGTTTATAGGCATTTATGTCTATCAGTAAACGAAAGTTCCCGTCAATTCCTTCTCTCTTTAAGGTCTTATTCAAGATGAGGCTTAGTATGGTTTGTATCGATTCAAGCATAGTTCCCCTGAAACCGATTATCTCCCCTAAATTCTCCCCATTTAACGAAGTTCTTGCATATTTAAAATCGGCCTTATCCTCATCACTCTCTACAATATCAATAGTAATCTCCGCGTCCAGCCCAAGCTGCGTAAGAAAGTCAAGCACAATCTCGTGTACAATTTCGTTTACTGTTTTTTTCTCGGTCTTCGTCTGTGACATCTATTTATTATTAAATTTACTTAGTCTTGTTTGGACTTTCAATTTCAGATCTTTTAGCTTTTCTACAGTTTTCTCTTTATTTGTAATCAGTTCTTGGATT
>CAYVIR010000180.1:0-1845 GCA_964451645.1 uncultured Candidatus Saccharibacteria bacterium
TTATGGCTGTTCCCGCTCATGATGAAAGAGACTATGCTTTTGCACATAATTACTCACTTCCCGTTGTAAATGTGGTCAAGACTGATAGGGATTTTGTAGGCTATTCCGAGATAAAACTTAATGCTGCTCAATATACTATGGCCAACTCAGGCATATTTGATGGGCTCAATTTTATGGAGGGTAGAAAATCGATTATTGGATATTTAGAAAAAGAGAAAAAAGGCAGAACAACCACTTTGTATAAATTACGTGATTGGTGTGTATCTAGGCAGCGTTATTGGGGTCCTCCCATTCCGATGATCTTCTGTAAGTCTTGCCTTAATAGGAATGAGGGATACTATAAGGAGGAAATGCCGGGATGGTGGCCAGAAGAAAATCTTCCTGTTCTTTTACCAGTCCTTAAAGATGGAAATGATACGCTACCGGATGGTAGCGGGAAAGGAGCTTTATCAAGATTTCCGGATTTTTATAACGTTGTATGTCCACATTGTAAGGAGGACGCAATAAGAGAGACTGATGTTTCTGATTCTTTTGTGGATTCTTCTTGGTATTTTTTACGGTATTTATTTACAGAATTTGATGAAATACCTTTTGGTGGAGATTTCGAAAATAGTAGATCCCACTTTCTTCCTGGTATCTCACGAGAAAAATTGCATGAGGCTATAGATAGGATGAAAAAGTGGGGTCCGGTAACAAGCTATATTGGAGGGAGAGAACATACTGTCTTACATTTGCTCTATGCAAGATTTATTACTATGGCCTTGTACGATATGGGATATATTAATTTTGAAGAGCCTTTCACTAAGTTTTATGCACATGGACTTATCACCAAAGATGGAGCCAAAATGAGTAAATCGAAGGGAAATGTCATTAACCCCGACGAGTATTTTGATAAATTCGGAGCTGACTCAGTAAGAATGTATCTGAGATTTATGGGGCCATTTGATCAGGGAGGTGACTGGAGTGATACAGGTATGAAAGGGATGTATAGATTTATATGCAAGATATATAACATCTACCAAAGCTTTTTGAGGTCTGAAGAAGGTCAAGGAGAAATGGTTAACACATTTCCCTTCGAGAAATCCATAATGAAAATCACAAATGATATGGAACAATTAAAATTCAACACCTGCGTAGCTGAAATTATGAAGATCATAAATTGGTACCAGAAGAATGAACTTAAAATGCCTTATATCCAAAGAAGGAGTGTACTTGAGGAGCTATTAATAATACTTGCTCCTTTTATTCCTCATCTTGCAGAAGAGCTATGGTTTCAGATGACTCATAAAACAAGCATCCATTTAGAAAAGTGGCCAAAAGTGGATGAGACAAAGTTATATGTAAGTGAAGCAAAAATCGCTGTGCAAGTGGACGGGAAAACTCGAGGGGTCGTAAGCACCCTTATTGATGCGGAACAGGAACAAGTTTTAGAAGAGATTATGAAGATTGAACGAATTGCCAAGTTTGTAAAACCTGGGAAACCAAAGAAGATTATATATATCAAAGGGAAGGTTATAAATATAGTAAACTCATAATAGAAAGCTGGTCTATTAATACGATACACACATGGATAAAAAAGATTTGCTATATATATTCGGAACGGTAATATTATTTGCTACGATGGGGTTATATTTGGCCTTTAGCCAAGGAGGTTCATTTAATAGCATCCTTACCATTCCTGGAAGAGGCAAGGCAGCTACTACCCCTGTTGTAACACCTTCTGTTACTCCTCAAGAAGCCTTTCTACAAGACACCCCTGCGGCTTTGGATAGCGGATCCAACTATATAGCCATCCTTGAATCGAATCTGGGTGGTGCCCCGCCGGGTCAGCATGCGGCCACCATC
>CAYVIR010000181.1:0-1736 GCA_964451645.1 uncultured Candidatus Saccharibacteria bacterium
CTTCCTTATATTTTATCCCTTTTCTTTTAAGTGCATCTATTATTAGTAGAATCTTTTGTAAACCTTTCCAAGTGCCCCACGACAGACTTGCTGCAACAATATATTCTTCGGGGAGGTTATAGTGTTTCAATTTATCTTCTTTGGTAAATGCTTGGTACATAATATTAAATATTAAAATAGTTCTTGAAGAAAAACAAACTAATGGTTTATGAAAAAGTTCAATTAAGAGTGCTTTGGCTCGAACCAGCGGTTAGCAAAAATGAGTAAAGGTTTTAATATGCTCCGGCTCGTCAACAGTAAATTTACATCTTAAGTTAGAACTATTGCTAGAAGCTAATACTGAAGATAATAAAGGAGATTTAAGGTTAGTTCGACTAACCGGGAAGAGTGGAGGGCACCGTCCCGATTTTGTCACCTAAAATTCTCGCATATGGTTGTGGCATAATCAAATATTTAGATTTAACCAGGTGACAATTTTGGGACACTACCGATTTTTGTGTTTAATATCAGGTGACAGTTTTTGATCGCTAACGAGTTTGAGCACGAGTATTTAGGAATAAATTTTGCAATCATTCTATCCTCCTAAATACTCTTCTCTAATTACTCTTTCCTCAAATTTTGCGAAGCAAAATTTATGGAGTCGGCGAGGCTCGAACTCGCTACCTCTTCATTGCAAATGAAGCGTTCTACCAAGTGAACTACGACCCCTTCGTTAGAATGAATCTCCAGCTTACGATCATTCCTCCTCTTCAGATTAAGGTCTTGTTGGTCATTTAAACTGTAAGCCTTAGTAGAAGTAATTAGTTTCAGTACGGGTATTTAGGAATAAGTTTTGCCTCCGCAATTATTTATCCAATTACTCTTCTCTAACTACTCCTTATTCAAATTTTGTTTCAGCAAAACTTATGTGGAGCCTTAGGACTTGCACCTAAAGGCGATCTTCTCCGAAGAGGTATCGCAGCCCCATAATTTTGTAAATTATAACGATAAAATGCCCGATACGCAATAATTATCCTAGAGAATGGTATAATCCTGCAACATGATAGAGAATACGATCCCAGAATATGTCTGGTCAAAATGGAGGAATTCATTATCATGGGCTATGGCAGAATGTGCATATGACCATGCTATGAAATTCCACGGCTCTAGAGCAGATTTAGCACTTAATCTTGCATGCGGTTCGGACAATAGTCGCGATAATCGTGATGATTTATTGGAACTTCCATATGGTCCCTTCCTCACTAGATTTTTATCATACCATGGAATACCATCTGTAAATATTGACGTGGTCAATCAAGGAGGATCCGATTTATCATTGCCACTCACACGTTTCTATAAAGCTGATATTTATACCTTTAACTATCCCGCACTACTTGAAGACTATCCTGGGGGATTTGATATAGTCTTTTGTAACAATGTCATTGAAAACCCAACAATACATTACCGTGGATTAATGCCTTCTAGGGTAAAGGACTCTATAGAATATATCTTACAAGCCATTAGCCCTATTGTTGTAGAAAGGGGGATTATTAAAATTGATAACCAAATATTCAGAATGAACTCCGGACAAATCGAACTTATCTATTCGAATTGATATTAGCGTCAGCCAAGATAATTAGTTGACCCCCAATCTGACAGAACAAGGATGGATTAAAGACTGCTATCTTTCCTTCTCATTAAATGAGCAAATACAGCATTGTGAATCCCGCCTTGCGAAGCAAAGGCGGGACTAAACT
>CAYVIR010000182.1:0-1723 GCA_964451645.1 uncultured Candidatus Saccharibacteria bacterium
AAAGAGATTGCTAGAACATATTTTGGTGATGAGAAGGCTCTGATTCAAGTTGATATGAGTGAATATATGGAGCAGCATAGTGTTTCCAAGCTTATCGGCTCGCCTCCTGGTTACGTGGGATTTCAAGAAGGAGGCCAACTGACCGAGAAGATAAGAAGAAGGCCATACTCGGTCGTGCTCTTTGATGAAATAGAGAAGGCTCATCCTGAGTTATTGAATATCCTCCTACAGATATTAGATGAAGGTAGTCTTCAAGACTCAAAAGGTAGGAAGGTCAATTTCAAGAATACGATAATAATCATGACTTCAAATATCGGCGCCTCCGAAATAGGGCACGATGCATTACTAGGGTTCGGTGTGGATATTGAGGAGGAGTCAAGCACAAAAGTAGATAAAGCTTTTGAAAGAATGCAAGAGTTGTTGATTAAAGAATTGAAAGAGATGCTTCCTCCAGAATTTCTTAATAGAATTGATGATATAATTATTTTTAGAGGACTGGATGAGAAAGATGCAAGGAAAGTGGCGAAGATACTTATTGATGAATTAAATCAAAGGCTTAAGGAAAAAGGTATACAAATTGCAGCAACTAAATCCGCCATTAACTATATTGCCGAAAGGGGTTTCGATAAGGAATATGGTGCAAGAAATATTCGAAGGAAAATACAGGAATTGGTAGAGAATCCATTAGCCGAATATATTTTAGTCAAGAGTATAAAAACTGACTCGAAGCAACAGGTCATTGTAAAGCTAGAGAAAGGGAAACAGGGATTAACTTTGATATAGGGAGAAACTTGAATGGCAAAAGAAAGCTATATTTGTAGTAACTGTGCATATGAGACGGGAAGATGGTTGGGACAGTGTCCTCAATGTAAACAATGGAATACTTTCGAAGAAACCTTCTCAGAAGTAACAGAATCACTTAAGAAAACTTCCAAAATTGTAGTGCTAGAGGCTGATAAGATGAGTCTAAAGGTAAGTGACAGAATCGCGACTCATATATCAGAATTTGACAGAGTTATCGGAGGGGGATTGGTAGATTCACAGGTAATTCTCCTAAGCGGTCAACCCGGAATAGGAAAATCCACAGTATTGCTACAGGTCCTTTTTAACCTAATTAAAAATAAGAATTCTTGCTTATATTTCACGGCTGAGGAGTCTGCAGAACAGGTCGGGCTCAGGGCTCAGCGATTATTTGGTAGGGAGAACCTTGAAGGACTTAAGATTGTGTCCGCGACAGAAGTGAATTCTATATTGGAAGAAACAAGGAAGAATAAAACTAAATTTGCAATTATAGATTCTATACAGACCATCTTCTCGGATGAAGCGAGAGGCTTGCCCGGAGGCATGTCGCAGATTAAGACATGTGCTTCGAAACTTATATCGTATGCAAAACAAAATAATCTAATATTGATTATTGTCGGTCAGGTTACTAAAGAAGGGGCGGTAGCAGGGCCTAAGCTTCTCGAACATTTAGTAGATACGGTTATCGAATTAGAGGGAGATGAAAAAAGGGGTTTAAGGGTTCTAAGGTGCTTGAAAAATAGATATGGAAGTGTAAATGAGGTAGGGTTATTCATTATGGAGAATGATGGGTTGAAAGGTGTTCTAGATCCAAATATGTTATTTACTCAATCCATAAATGAAAAATCGGTCGGTGTATGTAAGACCGCTGTTGTGGAAGGCAATAGAGTTTTAACTTTTGAAATCCAAGCCTTAGTGATTG
>CAYVIR010000183.1:0-1705 GCA_964451645.1 uncultured Candidatus Saccharibacteria bacterium
CAGATATATTAAGTATGGGTTCGTGACTTATTATTTGAAGCAATGCGAGCCATCGCTTCTCATCCAGCAGTAGGACACAGCCTTCGTAGCCTCTTGCAAGTATCAAGCTTTCATCCAGCTCACTTCTTAACTTCTTTGGAACTGCCAGCCTGTTTTTGTCTGTCAGTCTACTATCGTAACTCCCTAACAACATGGTGGTGAAAGTATATTTTGAGAGGTTTCCACATTTTATAATTGTGGAAGGAGCAGTTCTCAGCCCCACTCTTTCTTGAAAAGTGTGGGGTAGTAAAAATATTTAATAGTACAATTTGTGCAAAATTATCACCACTTTTCACCACCTTTCTCCACTAGTTTAATCAATAATTTCCTCGTGGTCAAGTAAATAAGCAAGAAAATATGCCTAATTTGCTAGAAAGAATACAAGAAAAATAAACAGTTAATAATCAAGAGGTCCGAAGCTTTTCTGAATTATAAATAGAATGCAATTGAGGTCAGAATTAGAACTTAGAATAGCCATTTGAACCAGAGAACTGAATATGGATCTAATAACTTAATGCGGGATAAATACGAAAGAAATATAGAGAGTTTTTAGACACTACTAGCAATAGCAACCCCAACAAGCCCACCTGCAATAGTACCTAAAGCTGCACCCAGTTGTGGTAAGGCCGCAAATCGTTGAGGAGCCTTCCTCTCTAAGACCACTCCTATATGTTCGCCTAATATTGCCCCGACAATAAATGGTGCAACTATGCAAACTACATCTAGTATTCCCGACCAAGATGAAAGTGATTCAGGCATTATTTAAGTGTATGCAAAAGTAATCTCAATCAACTAATAGTACTTCAGAGCCAACTAAGTCAAGTAGATCTGATGTTTTAAGAGAAATCGATTCAGTTCTAGTACCCGAATTAAAATTACTCATCTTCTCTTTTATCGCCTTTGAATAATAAGTTTTTAGCCCAAAAAGGAAGCCGAAAGGCGGAACTCCGCCGACTTCAATTCCATACTTTTCTAGAATTACATCAGGCTTCTCAAACTCAAAGCTTTCTCCTTCAAGTGCTTTTAGTTTATTCATGTCAATTTTCTCCGTAGCTGGTAAACAATACATTATATTCTTGCCACTTTTATTCCCTCGTAAAATCAAAGCTTTAATCCCTTCCTCTAATTTAGTCCCTCTTACAGCAGCTGCTTCCTCAGAGGTTCTTACAGGTTCATGTTTGTGGTATTCGAATTGAATTCCCTTTTCTTCTAATATGCTTTTTATTCTTTTGGAAAGCACATCACCACTTATTTTTTTTCTTTTTAAACCAACTGACGCGACACGTTTGGTATCAGATGGAAACAGAGTAGCTTCTCGAATGTTCTCAAGTCCCAACATAAGCATAGTTAATCTTTCCATACCCATACCAAATCCCCCATGTTTTGGCATTCCGTATTTGAATATTGCAAGATAGTCCCTAAAATCATCTGGATTAAGACCTTTTAGTCTTAACGATTCCTCCAACATGTCATGTTCATGAATACGCTGCCCTCCGCTGCATATTTCCGCCTCTCTACACAATAAGTCGAAATAATTCGTAACCTCAGGATTATCTTCGTTAGGATGTGCATAGAACGCTGTTTTTTTCCTCAAGAATTGTGTGACGAAAATGAAATCTGTTCCGAATTCTTCGTGGGCATATTTGCATAATTCTCTTTCTGCATC
>CAYVIR010000184.1:0-380 GCA_964451645.1 uncultured Candidatus Saccharibacteria bacterium
TAATGTTGTGAGTTGGACCTAAATATTTATCTAGTATTTTGAGTTTACCTGCATCTCGAAATTGGACCAATATCCGAACAATATCTTGCACTGCAACCAATCGAAGAGGGTTGGTTTTTACAAATAATCTAGGCTTAAGACTTCCAGTACTGAGTCTTTGAGCTTCAATTATTGAATGTATTACAATTGCACGTTTCTCGTTGTAATCCATAATTTTTGTTTTACATTAAATACCTAATTTTTCGCCTCTTTTTGCGAAAGCCTCTTTCCCACCCTCCAATTTCATGAGTTCACCCCTGTATGTCAAATCTTCAATCGTTGTTTCTATTATATCTGTTGTTCCAGTATCGTTTTTCAGAATGAAGACTTTCTCCGCATCC
>CAYVIR010000184.1:394-1686 GCA_964451645.1 uncultured Candidatus Saccharibacteria bacterium
TAAGTGGGTAATTACCGAAAAGGATTAAGATAACAATTACTGCTGTGCAACGCTGCCCAAAAGAGGCCTGTTCAATATCTCTACCATTATATTTAACATTAATAACCTTATATGTTTCGACATCATAGATATGCTTATCTCGGAGTGCTTGGAAGATAATAAAATTCTTCTCGTCTAAGAATATTTCGTTAAGAAAATTGATATAGTTTCGGTTATCTTTATTTGCCGATTTAATCGCAGATCTCACCTTTTCTATATCGTTCTCAGCAAACACATTTTTATGATCTGTTATAAAAGTACAAACATCAGGCTCTCGTAATCCATTCCTATCCTGATTATTACCTCTAAAGTAGTTGAAAAATTCTTTGGAAAGTCTTTCCCAGGCGGAGTTTTCGTCAAAATAATACTCTAGTGTGATTTCTTTAATGTCATTGTTTGAATTCAATTGCGATTGTGCTTTTAATGATTTAACCAGAGGCTCTATTATTTGAACAATTTTCTGTTCATAGAGACTGCGATTATTAGCTAGTTTTTGAGTAATTTCTGATTGCTCTTCCAGCTTAGCTTTACAGGAACTTATCTCATTTTCTAGGTCAGTTATTTCTGAAGATAATATTGTAACTTTTTGTGGAGCTGATTTGATTTGTTCTATATTTTCGTCCGAAAGGTTCGCTTTAGCCAGCAACGCATGTACTTTTTCCTCAAGTTCATTTACCTCCTTGCTCATGCTATCTCGTTGTTTGCGTTCCTCAACAAATTTATCGTCACCCAATAGTTCAAGAGCTTCATGTAGCTTAGAAATTGCAGATCTATATGCTTGTTGATAGCCAGATATATTCTGCTCTTCATCAGGTAGTTCATCTTCCCCCTCATTCTCAATTCCCAGGAATTCGATAAGTGCATCTTTTAGTTCATTAACATCCCTTTCAGAATTAACTAGATTTTGCAGGGATTCCGATTTTTCGGTGATTTCGCCGACTACTTTTTTATAGTCTTCACTACTTACAACTTTTATACTACTCTCCAATGTCCTCTTCTCTTTTTCTTTTTCCGATTTCTCGGCATTTGCTTTTTTTAATCTCTCGATAGTTAGAATAACCTTATCCAGATCTTGATGATAGTTCTCAATTTTTGATTCATATGCATTAAGCGCATTGCCTGCATGTGCATTGGCGCGATTATAAATTGCTTGGGTAAATTTATTTTTATCTCTTGCAAAGCTTTCAATTTCACTCTGGGCAAGGTATTCAAAATTCTCAGTTCCAGTGAAAGAGAATAAATCATTATCTGAC
>CAYVIR010000185.1:0-325 GCA_964451645.1 uncultured Candidatus Saccharibacteria bacterium
TCGAGATTAGCTTGTTCAAAAAAAGAACAAATGGATAGATGGAGAAGGCTCATGAGAAATCATCCCGAAGAACCAGATACTTATGGGACACTTTCGGGAGAGTCAGCTGCACTAAAATATGTTCATGGATTTTATTACCAACCAGAACCGGGGGATATGATACTTTTACATACTGATGGGATAGAACCCTTCACAAGATATGCAGAATTTATTGCATTACTTAGGAGTGGCCTCTCGCAAGAACAACTTGTACAAGTAATTCAGCGGTATATGGATGCAGGGTTGATCCCAAATCCGGGTTATAGCGACGACAAAACTCTTATTG
>CAYVIR010000185.1:335-1622 GCA_964451645.1 uncultured Candidatus Saccharibacteria bacterium
TCAAGTTTAATTCAATTACCCCTGATTTTTCATTTATTGTATATTTTACATATTAATTTGCATTCAACGCATCATGCAAATCTCTAAACAAGGCATTGAAAAGATCAAGAATGAAATTAAAAAGATTCAGGAATACCTTAAACATGAACTAGAAGAAGGTGTCAAAAGAGGAGGGCCTATGGACTCATTCAAGGAAGCTGCTGCAGTTTCAGCAAATCTTCAGGCACATAATCAGAAATTAAAGGAACTAGAGAATATTATAAATAATGCAACTGAACTTCCCGAATATGTTCCAGGCGAATCTATTGTTTTAGGGAAATGGTTCGAACTCTCTCAGAGTGGTACTATTAAAAGATATAAGCTTGTGGAAAGTGCGGAAGCAGACATCAGTAGAGGTTTGCTTTCATTGGAATCACCCTTAGGTAAGGCACTACTTGGGAAGAGAAGTGGAGATACAGTAGAAATCAATTCAGTGATTCAGAAAGTCGTGAAAGTTGAATAATTAATTGCATTTTTATAGTGAAAATCTTTCTTTTGAGTGATACTTCCAATCCCAGAAAGGATCTTAAAAAGAGACTTTCACAGCTAATCAATGATTTTGGCAATGAAATTGCATATATTTCTTCGACCCCACAAACTTTGCCATATTACTGGTTCAATAATTCCTTAAATGACTATAAAGCGATCAACTCAAAGATTAATCTTACGTATTTTGATCTCTCCGAGAAATTCTCTGATGAGCAATTACTGAAGATTCAACAATTTAGAATCATTCATCTATCGGGAGGAAATACGTTTCAATTCATCGACTATATTAGAAAACGGAACTTTGGGACGATCATTGAAGGATTTCTACAGGACAAGTTAATTATCGGAGTAAGTGCAGGTGCAATAATCTTAACCCCAACGATAAAAATTGCCTGTATCGAAGACGAAAATACTATTGGTTTGGAAGAGCTGACTGGGCTGTCATTGGTTGATTTTGAATTTTTTCCGCACTTCAATGGAAGCAAGGAGCAAATTGAGCCTTTGACGAAACAAGAGAATTACAACCTTAGGAAAATATTCTATGCAAACGATGAAGAAGGTGTTTTTGTTGATGAGGGAAAGATCATGACTTTTGGCGGGCACTTCGGAAGCGGGACGAGATTACGAATATTAAGTAACTTATGACTTGATATATTATTTGCAACATTAATCCAAGACGGTAGTATTCAAAAATAAAGAAATAACAAAACAAGCCACTCGGGAATTTTTGTTTGAGAAGTCCACCTTTTCTTAATAACA
>CAYVIR010000186.1:0-1619 GCA_964451645.1 uncultured Candidatus Saccharibacteria bacterium
ATCCTCTGTTTTATAAATAACAACAGAATCCAATCCTATTCTCTCTAGCTTGCTATATGTAAGCAATTCCCATTCGGCTAAATTAAGAACATTCCTTAATAGCCACTGACCCAGCTTAGAATTAGGATTACTCATTAAGGCCTTGGAATTTTCTTGGCATACTTTAGCACTCATTTCTGTTTTATCAGGAAGAAGCAAAGTAAAAGCAGTATCTCTTGGTGGAAAGAAATCTGGATAAACTTGATGTATCCAGGCCGGAATCTGAATATAAACCTCATTTGGGTCCCTTGTCCTTCCAGCTGCATTCCATTGATTAAGACCACTTCTTTCGGGTACATTTTTTTCTCCTCCTCTAACAGAATATAATGGAAGAAATATATGATCTGTCTCTCGTAGTTGCTGGGATGACAAAGAAATCTCTTCCACTTTGAATAGATTCTCCAAAGCTTTAAAAGGATTTTCTAAAATATCAACATTAAAGTCTAATAATCGCTTTGGAGTTATAAATCTTTTATACAAAGTGCTTTTTGTTATATTAAAAGAATATTCGTTCATTCCATCTTTGAAGCTGATAATATTTTGTTTTACAATTATATTAGAAATTTTGTTAATATATACTAAATCCATTGGAGTTTCATATACAATAATTCCATTCTGCCGACGGGTTACACAATGATAAATCATTTCGCTAAGACCGAAGATTCTTTTTGTAGCTTCAATTCGTTCATTTCGCAGTTCAGAAACCTTTCTTATCTTTTCCTCACCCTCAAGATTTCTAAACAGATTATGCTCAGTATTAAATTCAGCTACTTTTTGTATACTGGCTCCATTATTTTCAAGAAAAGTTTTAATTCCTATGCCGAGCCCATTCTTGGAAGCATCTGCCGAGCAATCCGTCCTCGACAGATTATCCGCATCAAATGATTTGCAAAATAGATTTTCAGCTATTCTGTATTGAATATAGGGTTCATTACTTTCAGAAAAAAGTCGTGATAAAGAACCTATTGTTTTCAACATTTTTTGATAATATTCTATTTTGGCATTTTCTTGTAAGTTTAAAAACATATATACTTTGCAACTTTATTAATACGTATTATAGCTATATGGAATTAAATAATCAATTTATTCTTAATATATACTATTTAGAAACTAAAAAACTCAGCATTAACTGAGTTTTTTAAGTTACTTTTAGGACGAGGATATAGACCGTTTTCGTCAATATTTCTTGCTCCCAGGGTCGGATTCGAACCGACGACCAATTGGTTACACTTATCTCCTAGTGTCCTAGAAGGATGGACTATATCATCATCCGTTTTATACGGATGCAAGGCGCTTCCTAATCTATTGCTAGAAAAGTACTCCAGTTAAGGATAGTCTCTGAACCTTCCTCTTAAAAAGAGGCTTGGCTGCTGATTACCATATCTTTACAGATTTAGGCTTCCAGCAATTCACCTTGTTTTTCAACCACAATTACTTGTGGAAGCTGCGTAATTTATTTGTATTAAAACAAAATTGTTCACAGCCAACTGCTCTACCACTGAGCTACCTGGGAAGGTAAAATCTATGATAGCCATCATAGATACGTATATTAGAATATAGGAATCACTGAAGAATGTCAA
>CAYVIR010000187.1:0-1602 GCA_964451645.1 uncultured Candidatus Saccharibacteria bacterium
TGTAATAACCGATGGTGGAAGCAATCAGGAAGAACTTAGCTACCTAGGCAAGCCGACCATCCTTTTCCGTGAATATACGGAAAGGACAGAAGGGCTAGGAGAGAATGTATTGTTATCAAAATTTGATCACAGCCTGATACATGAATTTGTAAGAAACTATCGCAAATATAGTAGGAGACCTTTACAATTAAACGAAAACCCATCAAAAGCCATCGTGGACTTTGTTACAGAGATAATTCATAACTTAGAATCCTGAATATTATATTTAACCTCAAAAAAGCATATAAATTCGTCCAATCTCGTCCACTCCCGAAGGGGGAAATACTAGTTCTAGTAGTCCTCTTCATCGTTTTCATTTTACAAGCAAACTATAACTTCAATGGAGACGAATATGACAATATGTTGGGGGGGAAACTAATAAATGAAGGGATTCTTCCATATCGAGACTATTTCTCCCATCATATGCCACTTCCCTATTACCTCGCAGCCGTTATAAACAAAATTTCCGGTCCAAATCCATTGAATTTCAGATATGTATATTTGATTTTTCTCTATGGTTGGCTACTACTTTTTCACAAAAACTTAAGAACGTTCACTACACCAAAATTAAGTTTGTTATTTGTCATATTAATTACACTCGTCAATCCGGTTATATGGTCCCACATGCTTTTTGCCGAGACCTTGATAGGTTATGCATCTATCCATCTTTCCTTATTATTTTTAAAAATTCATAAAGAAAGGCAGAAGCCGAAGATTGGAGATATTTTTCAGATATCATTAATTGGATGCATTCCTGTATTATCTTCTCTAGGATTTTGGGGGTTAAGTGCATTCTATTACTTATTCTTCCTAATATACTACCTTCGATACCTCTTTAACTCTTCACGAAGAGGATATATCAATATATTTCGTTTCATATCGATATATTGCCTGTCCGTTGCCCTTCCCTTTTGCATTATGGCACTTTTCTTCATAGGGACACATTCGCTTAACGATTTCTACCTCTACAATTTTATCTTCAATCAAGAATATTACTCGATCTATACAAACGATATCCCTATAAATAACACCCAAATATTCATAGATATTTTTAAGGGAATTTTCAACTCCTTTGCGATAGACGTACAGCAACTTTTTCAGCAACCTTATACCCTTCATCGCCTGAGTTTTAGGATATTTACATACAGTTATATCGGCCTATGTTTTATTACGAAGAAGAAAGCAGAAGGGATATTTTTCTTAATTTCTTATTTCTTTCTTAACGTCAGGCAGGGAGACATAAATATTGTGAACAATATACACGAGATCCAGACAATGCTATTTTCAATACTTACGATAATCTTGTTTCTTGGTTTGTTTAAAACACCTGTAAAACTGGAAGGGATGTTCATTCATTTGAGAAAATACTTATTTTCATTAAATGTAACTCTACTAGTACTATTAGTAGGCTTTCTCTTTGGTTTCGATCGTGACGTCTTGGCTAAATATAGAGATGATATTATGCCCACCGTTGTACAGGAAGAAACAGAGCTCAATAAAGTATTAAATTCCAGTGGCGCCAGCTCTGTGTGGATTGGGCCATCCAAATTCGACGAATTCTTT
>CAYVIR010000188.1:0-1573 GCA_964451645.1 uncultured Candidatus Saccharibacteria bacterium
ACGGACTCCGTCAGTTAAGAGTTTCTGAATCAGAGAAAGAGCGCTTTGTTACTTATTATTTTAACGGTTTGCGCGAAGAACCATTTACTGGTGAAACCAGAGCTATACTTCCTTCTCCTAAGGTTCCCACTTATGATCGTAAACCTGAAATGTCAGCCCGGCTTACTACCGATAAAATTATTAGTGAAGTTAAATCTGGCAATTACGACTTTATGGTTATTAACTACGCCAACCCTGACATGGTTGGTCACACCGGCAATTTAAAGGCCGCTATCACAGCCTGTGAGTTTACAGACACTTGTGTCGGTGAATTAGCTAATACAGTCATCGCGGCTGGTGGTGCAATTCTTATAACCGCTGATCATGGAAATGTAGAAGAAATGATCAATCTTTCTACTGGCCTAGTGGACACCGAACACAATGCTAATCCGGTACCCTGTATTATTGCTGCTGAAAGCCTGCGTCTGGCCACTCAAGTCCCTCAGGGGATCTTAGCTGACGTTGCTCCTACTCTTCTTTCCCTTATGAATATCCCCATTCCTATTCCTATGACCGGTCGTAATCTATTAGCTAACCTTCCTCATACCTGAAGTTTAATTTAACTTCTAACCTTTTTTCTTTTTTGCAATATAGTGCATCAGTTCTGAAAACTCCAAAGGAATTACGTCATTACCTCCATAGCTTACCAGCTTGTCCCTATTAAGTTGTCTCACTTCTTTTCTAGTATTTGCATCTAATACACCATCCTCTTGCATCTTTTTCAATGTAAACTGCACTCTAATTACATCCATAGCGCTCAGCACCTCGGGGCCATGGTTACTGCCACATCTTCTATTGGTTTTAGACTTTCCATCACTGCTTTTGGGCTTTCTAATAAAGCAACTAGTTCGAATGATTTGGTACCACAAGGAACGGTTTTGTGTACTGTCAATTCTATTGGAGATTCCATGCCAGCTATTTCAGGTCTTAATTCTAAAGCTTTTCTGTAATGTGCCCGTTCATGTGTAAGCGGTCCTTCTATATTTTTAGTAATAGGAAAAGTATTAGGACTAAATCGGCGATTTAACACCTCCATAAGAGCTCTATCTATTTCGGCTACTTGTTTATCAGACTCACTCGACGCCTCTTCTGCTCGCAAAATCATAGCTGATTCCAAATAGCCTGGAGTACCCATTAATTGGGAAATATCACGTAGTAACACTTGCATACAAGTTAATCTTGTCGATTCAATCTCTTCAGCTCGTGCTTTTACGTTATCAAGATCAAACCTAGTATACGGAATAGTCTCTAACATCGCACTATTTTAACTCTCAATCACATTCAAATCAAAATCTACCAGTGACCTATAGAGTAAATCTTGAGACTTTTTATTCAATATATACCAGTATGGTCACTTCACCTTTGTTATTTTCTGTATTCACCTGTCCAATAAACTCATGTATTTTCGTAAGTTCTCTCGCCTCTACAATTTGCGACTCAGGATATTTTTGCTTTATATACTCAATCGTCTTTTTAAGCCGTAATGGTGACTCATAGAATATATTTGTTGCCTTTTTTACCAGATCATATTTAT
>CAYVIR010000189.1:0-1564 GCA_964451645.1 uncultured Candidatus Saccharibacteria bacterium
AGTAAATAAAATCCAGAAATAAAATTTAGACAACAACACCCTAGTAAACTTGGTTTCTTTTTTTTTAATAATTCTATCTGATATAATAATTAGCATTCAAATTCTCAAAGTGCTAAAGAATGAATAAACGAGACTATTATGACGTACTGAAAATCAAAAAAGGAGCTTCTAAACAGGAGATAAAAAGCGCATACCGGAAGCTGGCAAAAGAGTATCACCCCGATAGGAATAAATCCAGTGACGCCGAAACAAAGTTCAAAGAAGTTCAAGAAGCATACGATATTCTGTTTGATGATCAGAAGAGGCAAGCATATGATCAATATGGCCACGCCGGCACACAAGGTTTTGGAGGTGGCTATGATTTCAATGGCAGAGGCTTTGATTTCAATGATTTCTCAGGCTTTGGAGATATCTTTGACCAATTTTTCTCTGGCAGTTATTCAGGTTTCGGAGGATCTAGGGCTACTCGTTCTGACAATAAGAGAAGAGGGCACGATATAGAGGCTACTCTTAAGCTGGAGTTCCTGGAAGGAGTCTTTGGGACAGAAAAAACAATAGAATATCTGCGCCAAGGCCTTTGTGAGTCTTGTAACGGTACGGGAAGCGAGAAAGGCACGAAGCCAGTCACCTGTCCTTCCTGTAATGGCCAAGGCCAGATAAAAAGGACGCAGCAAACCTTTCTTGGAAACTTCCAGACAGTAACAGTCTGTCCCGACTGTAGAGGAGAAGGGAAAGTGAACAGGAATAAGTGTAAAGATTGTGGAGGGGATGGTACTAAACAGGAAAAAACAGCTTTTAAGGTTAAAGTTCCCCATGGAATTCCAGATGGAGTAACCTTAAAATTTGCTGGACGTGGAAATGCAGGGGAAAAAGGTGGAGATTTCGGCTCTTTATTTTTGACGATTGAGGTTAAGCCTCATGATAAATTCGAACGAAGAGGAGACGACATCTATATAGAGGTTGAAGTAGAGGCGACAACTGCAGTACTAGGGACAACTGCTAAAATCCCTACAGTGCATGGCGATAAGTCTCTTGATATTCCTTCAGGAACGCAGCCCGAGTCGATTTTAAAAATGGAAGGACTTGGTGCTCCAAAATTCCAGGGAAAAGGAAATGGAGACCAATACGTTAAAGTTCAGGTGGTAATTCCGAAGAAAATATCAACTGAAGAAAAGAATCTCTGGGAAAGACTTAAAGAAATCCGGAATTAACCGACACAATCTTTTTTGGCAATATACCCCTGGTTATTTCGTTATGATTTCGTTCAAATTAATACGATTTTATGGGAAGTAAGACCAGAACCATAAACAAACACAAGATAACCTCCTGGGAACAATATCGTAGTGACTATGACCAAAGTATAGAAGATCCGCAAAAGTTCTGGGATTCAATAGCAGACGATTTCATCTGGGAGAAAAGATGGAAAGAGACATTAAACGGTGATCTCTTTAATGGGAAGAACAAATGGTTCATCGACGGTCAATTAAATATTACTGAAAATTGTATTGACCGCCACCTCAAACACAATGCGGACAAACCAGCTATAATATGGGAATCAAACGAT
>CAYVIR010000190.1:0-1560 GCA_964451645.1 uncultured Candidatus Saccharibacteria bacterium
CACCGAAGAAACACCAACCTTTACTATCTCCAAAGATGATATTGTAATAGGCTGGGAACACTACAGAACAAAGTATGTTAAGGAGCGAAACGCCAGCATACCATTGTTAGGTGGCCCAGACGATTCAATTGACGACGATGATGATGACGATAGCGACATCAGTATAGAGGATATGTTTCCGGGCGGTATTAGCTTTAGACAAAGACAGACCCCAATACATTATACACCATGGGGAAAATTTGACGCTGATAATCCAATTTCGCCCGTCAATTTATATGACCTTTACATGGTCCACTTTAAAGGATTTACTACGGATTTTATTCCAAACTTTAAAGACTTAATGTCTTCTATTGAGGGAATTGCAATTTGGGGGCAGATTGATCGATATTGCCTAATTGTTGCTCCAGCCAAAGCTTATGAAGCCCTAGAGGTAAAATACAACTTTGATAAAGCTATTTATTCTGCCCTAGGAATGACAATTGAAAATGGTGGATTTGATATGGAGGATCATATCATTTCAGTTATTGAAAGATCTGAAGAATTATTTGAGTCTGGTATTGATAATTTCGCCGTAGTATTCCCAGAACCTAATTTTGGAATAGAGGTATTCGAGGCCCCAGATGAAGATAAGATCAAAGAAATCCATGATTTAATGGGAAGAGTGAAAGATCTTGTGGTCATTCACAACGGAGATTTCCTCGGGTAACGTCGTGTTACCGAGGTCACATTTCGTGCATCCTGCACGATTACTTAACTAGGATTTAACAATGTCAGTAACAGTAGAATATTTTTGTTCAGATAAAAAACTTATTAATAAGCTGATCAAATATTTGCCCCACTATATTAAGTCGCAATTATCTAAAGATGAGATTCTATCAGATCTTAATATCACGTTGTGCAATTGTGCGATTGGTTTTAATCCAGAGGCCTGTAATGGGAATGCGTTTCCTTATGTTCGCCGGGCCTTTATAAACAATTTAAATAAAACCCTAAGAGACAAGCAGTTTTTTGCTGAGAGTGAAGCTCCGCTTGAAGCTGCCTATGGAATGACTTATACTCCAGAAGAGCCAGAAGAACACGAATTAATGGCCTATATACTACTTGAATCCCTAACAGAATTTGCTTTGGGCAAAAAAAATAAGCAAGAGCTAATTGACAGCCCTTGCTTTGCGAGAATGGATATTGATAGGATTTTAGATAAGCTAGATCAATTGGTGTAATTATGAGCAAAAGCGATTATTATAAATTCAGAAAATTTTCAGATGGATGGTGGAGTGTAATTTATTATGTTTCACTTGAAAGTTGGGGAAAGTGGAGGGGGCCGTTTAAAACTAAAGCTGACGCAGAGATAGACTGTGCGTCAGCTTCAAGAGGTAGATATTCTTTGTGAAAGATAAAAAGTATGATGCCTTATTCTAAAATCCACATAGGAGATGTTTTTGAGTCGCCCCTTGCTTGGACTGGTTCTGATATAACTTATACAGTGGTTGATAAATCCGACGGTTTGATTGAAATTGAATCGTCGTATCAGCACCCGTCTTTACCTAAAACCCTTTGGAG
>CAYVIR010000191.1:0-801 GCA_964451645.1 uncultured Candidatus Saccharibacteria bacterium
TCATTCTATAGCCTTTAGTATTGATGAGTCCGTCGGATCATTACCCAGGAGCATATTCTGGTTTAGTTTTAAATGATTATAGGGAAGTCTACCCTGATCATTTTTGGCGCTATTTCGAACTTGATGGCGCAGATCTTATCCTTACCGATGCATTTCAAGCACTTCCGCCCAGCGAGAAGACAGATATCTTCACTTTGCTAAATACTTTTAGAGATCGTAGGAATACAACCAGAACGATGTCTGGAATAGGTAAGTATATAGAGCGTGGTGTCGAAGGGCATGTTTTCAGTTTTGGAGAAGGATATGTTATTAAGGTAATGCATGATTATGAAGATCTCCAAGAAGTAGACTTCCCAACTAGAATGTTAAATATGTCCATGCTAAGCGATTATGTTCATACATATTTACCAGGATGGGTAGAAGTTGTAGAGAATTATTTATACTTAAATATAGGAAATATAAGCTATACAGTAATGCCAAGAGTCGGCAACGGTATCACTTTACATGACCTACATATGTATATTAAAGGTTTCCCCTTGAGGCAACCGGAAATAATGAAGAATATAAGAAGAGACTTTCCCGGGTTCAATCAAAACGATTGGGATTTACTATCTGAGCAGTTATCTAGATTTGAGGAGTGGACTGATCATTTAATGATATCACGTGAATATGTAGTTCCTTCCTTCCATGATTTTAAAACAGGTAATATCATAGTTACTCCTCTAGATGAAATGATTGATGGATACCCATATAAATTGTGGAGTATCGACCAGTAGAACGGGCAATTTAATATTGTGAGTA
>CAYVIR010000191.1:811-1527 GCA_964451645.1 uncultured Candidatus Saccharibacteria bacterium
TATTTATGGTGCAAACTGAATATGGATTATCACTAATTGAGTAATATTCAATGAAATGAGTGTTTTAAGACTATCTAAATAAGAAATGGAACAGCTTGATTACACGGGATTTCGTATAAAGAACCTTTGGTATGATGAACCGATACCTGGGAATGTTTGGGGATATGTAGGGTTTGAAGACGGCTCCCAATTGATACTTCCTTCAGAATTTCTAACTCTTCCTAACCCCTCGCAGCAAGAAATGATTGATTTACTAAATGGTGCAAGAAGAGGTGAATTCGGAGATTACATAGAGGGCCATATCGAAGGTGAAGTTTATTCCTTGGGAAGCGATCTAGTGGTAAAAGTAACGGACTATCCGTTGACACTAAAGGGGAAGTCTCCATATGAGAGGCTGGTGCACACATCGAGATTGCGACAATATATTCTACCGGAGTTGCCGGAATGGGCGGATATCGTTGGAAATTTTCTATGTTTTGTTGATGTAGATGAGACAAGGTATACAATCATGCCCAAAATAGGAGAGGGAATTACACTTGCTACTCTCCAGGATTACTATTTGTCTAGGGAAAATAGAAATACTGCGAGAGTAAATGGGATAATAAGAGATACTTACCATGGATTTGGATATGATGAATATACACTGGTATATTACCAATATCAAAAATTGGGAAAATTAATTAGGGAAGCTGCTGAGATCTGGATGCCCGGGGAGG
>CAYVIR010000192.1:0-1521 GCA_964451645.1 uncultured Candidatus Saccharibacteria bacterium
TCATCCCTTCTCACAGTTATTTGGGCTTCCTGTGCCTCTACCACTCTATACTTTTGATCTTTGAATTCAGATCCATATTCACTAACCGGCAATGTATATATTAATCTTATACCAGCTTGTGGACTTAACTCTTTAGTTAAATCATAAGTGTATGTATACGCTTTTTTGTCAATTGAGATTTTTTCCTCTTTATATATCCTATCTTTATACAAAAATATATATGCCTCTCTTCCATCGATATATTCGTCTGGAAAGTCTATCCGAACATTTACCTTGTCCCCCACTTTGTATTCTTTTTTATCCAAAGTGATGGAAGGACGCATATTGTTAAATGCATTATTTAGATCGCCATCAGAAGCATATACAGTAAATACATGGGTCTGATACTTTACAGTCCTTTTGTTTCTATCGCTAAACTCGAATTTAAAATTATACGAACCCTCCAGGTCATATTTCTTGACGACCTCAATATCCCCATTCTCGTCAGTACGTAGATTATACTGTGTGTCTATAACCTCTTTATGAGGGATATACTCATACGAAGTGCCGTTCGTGCGTGTTTCAGGATTATAGTAAGTGTACGGGATTTTCTCAGACCAATGCCTTTCTATCTCCAGTTTGTTTATATTTGTAGAAATTCCCTTGAAACTCTGAGCATCCACTGTTTTTATACGAACTTTGGTCTCCTCTCCTGACAGTTTCCAATATTGATTATTTGTATCTTCTGCAAATACTGTTAGATCGCCCAAAGAAGCCATCACTCCCAGGGATTTCGTAGAATGTTTGTTTATGCTTATCTGAAGGACTGCAGAAAAGAAGTCTGTTGTTTCCTCTAATGCAGGTATGCCAATTTTATATTTTAGATTGGCATATCCCCCCGAGTCTAATTTGATTGTTTTACTCTCTACAGAACTGCTTAAGTAATTGCTTGCTTGACGGAAATCATAATCAAAAGAGGAACTTCTGTATATCTCTGTATAACCGAATTCCGTTTCGACCTCTCCCCCGGCCAGAGGGTTGCCTGCAAGATCAGTTACACTTATCCTAAACTCGACTTCATCCCCGGGATGGTAAATCTTCGACGAATCCGTAGCTTCTATCCCAACCGTGTATTGCGGCTTTACATATTGTCTGACGGGGAAATCTTTTTGTGCAATTATTCTATCACCTCTCAATATTTGAATTGTACCCGATTCAGAGTAATTTTCGCCGAATTCAATATTGAATTCCCCTGTTATATAGCCGAACTCTTTATTATATTCCGGCTTGGCCTTTTTGATGATGTTGCTGCCTGACAGATATCTGTATTCCAAGCCAGAAACATCGTGGACACGGAAGTTAGTAAAGTCCTCCGAATATCTGAAAATTGTTTTGAAGCTTACTTTATCCCCTTCTGTATAAACAGGTTTATCCATCATGAAATAGCTGAAAACATTTTGTTTATACTGAGCATCAGATTCGTAATAACTTGAGTAGTCATATGAAGATCCTGAGTACACATAATTAGAAGTCATGCTTAAT
>CAYVIR010000193.1:0-1506 GCA_964451645.1 uncultured Candidatus Saccharibacteria bacterium
TGGCAAGGATTCTTCCAGAAAATCATGCACCCTTGGCAGCAATCCGTTTGAATGGACCGCTGCTCTTACAGGAGAGCGCTCAGGTGGAATCCTTCCGTATACCGGTTGGAGAAGTACGAATGGATCGACTAAGGACCCGCTCAAGATCGATATCTTGAACAATGCCGTAGGACTAGTGAATACTTACGCTCAAGAAATCAACGGACAGACCAATCATCAAAATAATCTTCTTCATTGCCAAGGCGATAGGTGCGAATTGATCTTGGGTGATGGAACTAAACGAGTTTATCAAAAAGTGCAACAGTTACCCTCTCTGATTCTTGGAGAGGAGCTAACGCCACTAATGGCTGACCAACTGATAGAGCCAGGATTTTTTCTGTTAACTCAAGAGATCCTTCCTAGTGGAAACCAACTCTTTTTTTCCTATGACTCTGCGGGACATCTCATTTCCCTCGATTGGATGAAAATCATCAAATCATCAGCCCCACTTTTCGCTATACTTACGATCTCTTTGGCAATGTTCTCACAACGGAAGATCCCAAAGGAGATGTCATTGCAAAATCCTATAATTTACGAGGGAGTCCTACCAGAATCAATTACCCCGATGGATCTTTTATCACATAAGTAGATACATCAAATCTCAAGGTAAAGTTTTATGATGAAATCAATCGTTTTAGCTTCAGTACTAACTTTATCAATTTTCACAGGTTTCACTATGAGTAGTTGTAAGCAAGAATATCACCCATCTAAAGGTGCACAACTTGTGAATAGTCTATTGGCTAACGCAGCAAAACTCATTAAAGTTAAATATAATGTAAAACCCAGCGGTATGGGCGTTGCAATGCCAGGAGGTCCTATACGGGAAGTTACTTTGTGTTTTGATACAAAATATCCCTATACTAAAGAACAGTTGAGAGAACTGTTAATAAGATTTTCTGCGGAGTTATTACGCCTAGTGAATGAAAATAAAGAGATTCAAGAGTTTCTTAAATGGAGGCCATTTACCATAAAGAACATAGAAATCGTAATTTATAATCATGACGAAAATAGTTTTGGTTTGAAAGATCCCCAAATTTCAGTAGCGAATATCTCTCAAGGTCAGTTGAGTTACAGCACCATTGATCCTGAAGATACTTTTAAATACAAAAACGAATATGAAGAAAGTTACGAAGAAGCTTTGAAAGTCTTATCAGAAAAAACAAATAGCGAAAATCTACGAAATACATCATTATTTTATCAATAATTATATTTGTTTTTACAGGATGTACGATTCTAAATAAAAAGCAAAATTATTCTCTATCAAAAGGAGAGCAGCTTGTAAACAGCGTTCTAGCCGAAAGAGCAAAAAGCATTCAAAAAAAATACAACATTAAACCATGTGGAGTTGGCGCTTCGATGCCAGGAGGACCTATTCGGGAACTTACTCTGAGCTTTAAAACCAAATTTCCATATGCCAAAGAGCAATTGAGAGAAATGCTGATAAAATCGGCTCAAGAATTGCTTAAG